>PHDQ01000112.1 GCA_002841025.1 Bacteroidetes bacterium HGW-Bacteroidetes-13
TTGGTTGCTCCTCAGCAGAGCCAATGTCCTCTTCGATTTGATTTAGAAATATAGTCAATATAAACTGAAAAATTACCAACCATTTTTGACCACATTACCTTTGTTCTAAATTTTTGTGACGAGATATCTTTTCTAAATCATGATTATCAGCAGAGAATGAATCAGGCAGGGGATAAAACTATAAATTGAAGTTTCAGTAACCGACGTATTCCACTATTTCTAATCCGTAACCTATCATCCCGACACGTTTTTTCTCCTGTGAGTTGGATATAAGCTTAATTTTGTGAATGTTAAGGTCATGTAAGATTTGAGCACCGATGCCAAAATCTTTATCATCCATTTTGAGTGCAGTCGAATTTTGATTTCCGGTCAATTGGATGTTTTTCAATTCTTGTAGTTTTCCTAAAATATCCATTGGTGACAGGTCTTTACTGATAAATACTACCGCGCCTTTTTCCGCATGGTTAATCAACCGAAATACTTTGTCTAAGTTTTGTCCGGATTGATTAAAAAGCAATCCCAAAATATCGTGATTTGAATGAGATGAATTTACGCGAACCAAAATAGGTTCAGAACTTTCCCAATTACCTTTAGTGAGTGCAAAATGGATTTGGTTATTGGTTGTTTGCAGATAGGCTCGCAATCTAAAAATCCCAAAACTTGTATTGATTTCAAAATCTTCAACTTTTTTGATCAGTGAATCGTGTCGCATACGATACGCAACCAGGTCTTCGATGGAGACAATTTTTAAATCAAATTTTTTAGCTACTTCAAGAAGATGGGGCAATCTGGCCATCGTGCCATCTTCATTCATAATTTCGACAATTACTCCAGCGGGTTGCAGTCCGGCTAAACGGGCAAAATCAATTGCAGCTTCAGTGTGTCCGGTTCTGCGAAGCACGCCACCCTCTTTGGCACGAAGTGGAAAAATATGCCCAGGTCTTCTCAAATCGAGTGGTTTTGTCGCAGATTCGGTCAGTGCAAAAACTGTTTTGGCACGATCAGAGGCCGAAATTCCCGTAGAAACGCCATTGCCCCGCAAATCTACGGAAACCGTAAAAGCAGTATCGAGTGGATCCGTGTTTTTGCCAACCATAAGTTCCAGTTCCAATTCTTTGCAACGACTTTCTGTAAGTGGTGTGCAAATCAACCCTCGACCGTGTTTGGCCATAAAGTTTATCATTTCGGGCGTGACCAATTGAGCCGCAGCTACAAAATCTCCTTCATTCTCGCGGTCTTCGTCATCTACGACGATGATTACTTTCCCTTTTTTTATGTCTTCTATGGCTTCTTCGATGGTATTGAGCATGGTCAATTGTTCTAAGTGCATTATGATTTATGTTTACTTGTAATATGCATATATGTAAAATGTAAATTTTTAGCTGCCATACCTGCTGCCGATAGGCGGAAATGTTATCACATTTTATTTATTGGCGTTTGTTTGTTCATACTTTTTTATTGATGGCGATTTCTTACGAAAAGTAATGAATTTACGAAAAAATGATTTAGCGCCGTCTAAGAAATTGTCCATACTGAAAAGTCCTTTGTCTGAGGTAGCTCTTTTAGTCAACAGAAATCCCAACGGAAACATGATCATCGAGGGTAGCCAAGCACCCAGCCAAGGAACTAAACCATCTTCTTCTGAACTATTTTCCCCAAATATTCCTACAAAATGAAAAGTAATGAATAGGCTGATTGCAATTACCATAGGTAAACCGAGTCCGCCTTTTCGAATGATTGCTCCCAAGGGTGCTCCAACAAAAAACAACACGATGCAAGCGAAGGCAATTGCAAATTTTTTGTGTAATTCCAATTCAAACTTATTCAAGGTTTTCTGTTTGAATTTACGTTCTATTTTTTTGGCTTCTAAAGACCCTTTGTTGGCGGTAACATTAGAAAGAGCCAAGTCAAGTACGTCAATTTTGTTCTGAGTAGATTTCAAATTCAGCAAGAGATTCTTAGATTTTTCGGAGGCTGAATCTTTGTTTTTATATTGGAAATCATAGATTTGCCCAAATCCGGATCGAGTTAGTAAATTGCCGGAATAAAATTCTTTTTCTTGGTTAAAAGCGATTGAAATTGAATCAATACTTTTTTTAAGTGTATTCACCTTCAGCATTTTGTAGGTGTTTGCATAGTCTTCCTTATCCATATCGATATCGTTTAATCCGGACAAATCGATGTTGATGGTATATTTTTCGAAACTACTTTTGGCATGTGGCATAAGCCGTTTCTTTTTGTAATCTTTGGTCTGAACATCGTCATAATAATTGCCGTCTTCCAATACCAATTGAAGGATGTTAGAATCCTCGCTTCCAATCAATTCCCCTTTTTTTGCCAGAATGGTGGTGTAATTTCCGTTTTGACCTTCCAGTCTTTTGTGAATAACTACGTTCTTTAAATATTGATCATGGTCACCGTATTTTTCATCTATTTTGATGTTCATATCACCCACCTGATTGAATTGTCCTGCCACAATTACCATTGCAGGTTTTACGCGTGCTATGTTTTGCCGGAGATTATACGATTTGAATTCAGACCACGGAATCAGGTTGTTGGCAAAGAAAAAAGTGGCAATACTCAACATGAAAATGAAAACGATCAAGCTTCTCATGGCTCTTTGCAATGAGATTCCTCCCGACTTCATGGCAGCAAACTCATAGTTTTCGGCAAAACTACCAAATGTCATGATGGATGCCAATAGAATAGACAATGGCAGTACCAATGGAATAAGTTTTGGCATGAAATAAAAAATGAATTTCATAACCACCACGATGTCTAAATCTTTCCCTGCTAATTCACTAATGTACAGCCAAATAGTCTGAAGTATAAAAATAAACATCAATATCAAAAATACACTTGTAAAAGTGATGAGATAACTTTTGAGTATATAGCGATCGAGGATTTTCAAAACCTAATCAATTTTATTGATGTAGTAATTGGGGAACTTGGTGGCATCAAAAGAAAAGGTGTTTTTTGAAAGTGGCTGGTTGACTTTCAACGAATTGATGGTAAGCGTTGTTTGTGTGCCATTTTTTCCGGTTTCAATCAAATTGTAAATATGCTTGGTTTGAATGTCTATACCTAACAAAATATCCTTTATTTCTGATTTCGGATCGGATGGAATCAGTTTGACGTATTGAATTTTTCTGCCTTTCAGGTTTTGTTCAATATCCCATTTGAAGGTATATCCAACTTTGTAAAAGGTTAATAATTTGGAAGGAGTGATGGTGTTGTTGTCATCATCTACGGCAGATGAGATGGTGATTTCTTCATCTTCAGGAACAATGGTATAGCTTTTTTTTCCATCAAAAATTTTTGATATCCCCATCAAGTTTAATAGATATTTTTCCTGTGCAAGTGTTACATCTCCACGGGTTTCTTGATGAATGTTTTCCGCACTGTTGTTGAGGACATATTTAAAATCGATTAAAAGATTATCGTAGCTTTTCATTTTTTTCGATACCTCATCCAAAAGGCTTTTTGCTTTTGCATCATTCTGCGCTTGCGTCGTATAGGTCAAGGTTAAAAATAAACAAACCACCATCATTTTCAGGATTCTGTACATGTTTTCAATTTTTAAATTTATGAATTTTCAATATTTTGTAAATGCCTTTCCAAAGATGCCATATCAGTAAATAAAACCTGTCGCGCTTTACTTCCTTCAAAAGGACCCACAATTCCGGCTGTTTCCAATTGGTCGATGAGTCTCCCGGCACGGTTATAACCCAATTTGAGTTTGCGCTGAAGCAAAGAAGCAGAACCTTGTTGAGCAGTTACAATCACCTCTGCGGCTTCCCGGAAAAGCGAGTCGCGATCGCTCATGTCCACATCAATACCTATGCCAGATTCTTCTCCAACGTATTCCGGTAATTGGTAGGCTTCCGGATAGCCCTTTTGCGAACCGATAAAGTCTGTAATCTTTTCCACTTCCGGCGTGTCAACAAAGGCACACTGAAGGCGAACCAAATCATTTCCCTGGGTAAATAACATATCGCCTCGCCCGATGAGTTGATCGGCACCTTGGTTGTCTAAAATAGTACGGGAATCGATGCGGGAAGTTACCCGAAAAGCGATTCGAGCCGGGAAGTTTGCTTTGATGATGCCCGTGATTACATTTACCGATGGTCGTTGCGTAGCAATAATCAAATGGATGCCAATGGCACGTGCCAATTGAGCCAAACGGGCAATGGGAAGCTCGACTTCTTTGCCGGTGGTCATAATCAAATCGGCAAATTCATCGATGATGAGTACGAGATAGGGTAAGAATTTATGCCCGTGTTCAGGGTTGAGTTTTCGTTGTTTAAACTTGGCGTTGTATTCTTTAATATTTCTGACTGAAGCATCCTTGAGCAATTCATAGCGTGCATCCATTTCGATACAAAGCGAATTGAGTGTGTGAATCACTTTGGTGTTGTCCGTGATGATGGCTTCTTCGGTATTGGGTAATTTGGCTAAATAGTGGCGCTCTATTTTGGCAAAAAGAGTGAGTTCTACTTTTTTTGGATCGACCAAAATGAATTTAATCTCCGCAGGATGTTTTTTATAAATTAAAGAAGTCAGAATCGCGTTGAGCCCAACGGATTTTCCCTGACCTGTTGCGCCCGCCAAAAGCAAATGCGGCATTTTGGCCAAATCGACTACGAAGGTTTCGTTTGATATGGTTTTCCCAAGAGCCATCGGGAGTTCCATTTCGGCTTTTTGAAATTTTTGTGAAGCAATCACAGAGCGCATGGAGACTATGGTAGGCTTGTTGTTTGGAACTTCGATGCCAATCGTACCCTTGCCCGGCATGGGCGCAATGATTCGAATACCTAAAGCAGAGAGCGATAGTGCGATGTCGTCTTCAAGATTCTTGATTTTTGAAATGCGCACACCCGCTTCTGGAACTATCTCGTAAAGCGTCACCGTGGGGCCGATGGTCGCTTTTATCTGAGAGATTTCTATTTTATAATTTTTAAGGGTATCAACGATTCGATTCTTGTTTTCTTCCAATTCTTCTTGGTCAATGGTAATTCCACCGCCGTCACTGTGATCTTTCAGTAATTCAAGCGATGGGAATTTGTAATTTGACAATTCCAATGTAGGGTCGAATGCGCCAAAATCTTTCAAAAGTTTTTCGGATAGATTTTCGGTTAAAGTTTTTTCGGTTTCAACATAAGTTGTCGTCAACGCTATTTCACCTTGATCGGCGATTGATTCTTCCTCCTCACCAACGCTTATCTCAAAGTCATCTCCCAAATCGGATAGAATCGTTGGTTCCGAATGGTTTGCGATGGTGGGCTTTATTTCTTTTGGAGTCCAGTCAAAAATATTTTTTGGTTTTTCATCCGTTGCGTGTTCGTCAGTCAGATTCTCATTTTTAGAAATATCAACATCCGTGTTTTCCAACGAATCTTTGGCAGGTGTTTTTTGAGCCACTTTATCTAAGGTGGTTTTTGGATTCCAATTAAATCGCAAGACCAAATAGGAAATAAAAACAAAGGAGAGCAATAAAATCAATCCGGTTTTTCCAAGATAAACCTGTAAATAGGCGTTGAGCTCACTGCCGACAACGCCGCCGAGCAATGGAAATTTATCGGCCAAAAAACCAAATGCAACCGAAATCCAAAGCACATTGACGATTCCCCAAAACCATCTGTTCCAAAGTTTTTTGATGGGAATATCCAAAAAGTAATAAGTGCCTGTCATAAAAAGAAGAACAGTAAAAATGTATGAGGCAATCCCAAATCCCTTGTATATAAAGGCGTGCCCGGCGATGGCGCCAAATTTACTCAACAGGTTTTCGGTGGGTTCGTTTCGGTTGTTAAGCTGCCAAAGCGCACTTTGGTCTTCTTTCCAATGTATCAAAAATGAAGAAAAGGCTATCATTAGACCTAAACTTAACAGCATCAAAAATACACCTAAGATAATTTGGTGCTTTGTCGAAAAGACAAAACGCTTGGGTTTTTTTGTAGAATTTTCTATTGTAGGAGTTTCTTTCTTTTTAGCCATAGGTCAGACTTTCTTCCCGACAAAAATACAAATTAGGAGTGATATAATTCAGTTGAGAAATTTTTGTTGTTATTTAATTATAATTGTTTGAAATATAGGGATATGAATAAAAAGTTTGTTGTGTAATCTGATTCAGTATAGATCAAGCTTTTTCTTTGTAATTAATTTCTCACTTTGCTCATAACTTAGTTAAATGGATAATTGTGAATTATTTAACAAAAAGCATACAGTTTGAAAAGATTTTAAAATTTTATATTTACAAATCGTTAAAATTTAATTTATCAAACTTAACAAACATTAACTGATGAAACTAAACCTACGAATTGTTTTTCCCGTGCTTTTGGTCATGCTCTTTTGTATTTCAAATGCAGAGGCTCAAAGCAAGAAAAAAAAGAAAAAGGGCGAAGAAACAACCACGCCGGCTCCTAAGCCTAAACCCAAAAACGGCATTAAATCTTATGGAGAAGTAATAACCAAAGATGCCAAAACCGACAAAGGACTTTTTGATGTCCATTTTGTGGATGATAAATATTATTACGAAATACCCGATTCGCTTTTTGGTCGGGAAATGTTGATGGTCACACGCATTGCTAAAACCGCTGATGGAATTGGTTTTGGTGGCGGAAAAACCAACACCCAGTCATTGCGATGGGAGAAAAAGGCAAAAATGGTTGTGCTGAGGGTTGTCGGTCACGAGAATGTAGCCGCAGATTCTTTGCCGATTCACGAAGCTGTTGTCAACTCCAATTTTGAGCCCGTACTCTACACTTTCCCCATTCAGGCATTCAGCAAAGATTCCACGAAAGTGGTAATTGAGGTTTCTCCTTTGTTTGAAAAGGATGTTCAAGCACTCGGTATGCCCGATCAGTACCGAAAAGAATATAAAATTTCTCGTTTGGATGACGGTAAATCCTTTATCGAACACATCCACAGTTATCCGCAGAATATAGAGGCTCGCCACGTGAAAACCTATGCAGCAAGCAATCCACCATCCAACGAAAGTACAGGGACTATTTCGGTGGAAATGAATAATTCGATGATTCTACTTCCCAAAGTTCCGATGAAAAGACGTTATTTTGATCAGCGAGTCGGATGGTTTGCGCGTTCGGAAGTCGATTACGGTCTCCCTGTTCAAGAAAGCAAAACGGTTCGTTTTTTAGACAGATGGCGATTGGAAGTAAAAGATGAGGATATAGAAAAATTTAAACGTGGAGAATTGGTTGAGCCCAAAAAGCAAATCGTTTATTACATCGATCGTGCAAC
>PHDQ01000113.1 GCA_002841025.1 Bacteroidetes bacterium HGW-Bacteroidetes-13
ATTATTGGTCCAAATGATGAAGTGATATCAAGTAGCGCACCCCGTCCGTCGGATTCCGAGACTTTTAAAAATCTGATAGATAAAATAAAAAACTAATTAGATTAAAAAATAATTAAGTTTTACATAAATGAAATTTTTAATATCTATACTATTGTTTAATTCAATGTGTTTTTCTGTTTCGGCGCAAGATGTCATTATAGAAAAGAGAATTTTTAATCTTGATTATGATAACATAATATACAAAAGGAATAATGTCTTTCGATATTCATACAATTATGAATTGAACGGTGAAAGTTTTAAAATGGCTTTATCTTCAGATGACGGAGAATTAAAATGGGTCAAAGAAAATACTATCACTGAGAATAAATACTTAATTCTAAATGAAATAACATGGGAAGTCATAAAACCAAAACTTTTTTCTCGAACCAATAGATTTCAATCGGAACTTTTATTTACTTATCTTTTTAATAAGAAAGATTTTAGTTTGAGAGAGTGGACAGGCTTGGTTGAAAATAAAGATAATATTTGGATACATCCCCCACGAGCAAATCTATTTAATGTTTTAGAGTTATCGCCATTTCCATTTGTTAAATTACCATTAAGCATAGATAAAACTTGGTTTAATGCCATCGGAATTACAAAAAAATGGCATAAAGAATTAAAATTTGAAGTTGATTGGGAGGGATTATTTTATCAAAAAGCTGAATATAGGGTTATTGACCATAAAAAAATAACAATACAAGCAGGAAAAATAGATTGTTGGGTTATTCAAGCTAAAGCAGAAAGTAAATTAGGCAAAACAACATCTCTATTTTACTTCAATGAAAAATATGGTTTTGTAAAATTAGCGAATGAAAATTTTGATGGTTCAAATTTAACTTTTGAACTCATAGAATTCCCGTACTAAATTGATTTTTCTGTGCAAAAATTCCCCAACTACCGCCAACCCGACTCCAAAGACTGCGGTCCCACCTGCCTGCGGATAGTAGCCAAATACCATGGCAAAAACATACCACTGCAACAACTCCGCACCCTGAGCGAAACCGTCCGCGACGGCAGCAGCATGCTCGGACTTAGCGAATTTCAATAAACTTTTGGAAACATCATATTTTATAATGCATTCCAGCATTTTTACCAACCATTTTTGACTATTAAACCATTTTAAAATATCATCCAGTGATTCACCATTCAACCTTCAATCCATCATAAGCCAAAAAGACATTTTCCGGCAAGGTTTTTTCCACTTCGGCGTGAAACCCCAACAGGTGGCTGATGTGGGTAAGATAAGCTCTTTCGGGTTTTACTTCTTGGATAAACGACAAAGCTTCTTCCAAATTAAAATGCGAATTGTGCGGAGCGATTCGAAGTGCATTAACCACCAACACTTTGGCATTTTTCACTTTTTGCATCTGCGAATCCGAAATGGTTTTTACGTCAGTCAAATAGACAAAATCATCCAACCGATATCCAAAAACCTGCCAGTTGTTGTGATCAACCTCGACAGGAATGACTTCTTTGTCTCCTATCGTAAAGGGCTTGTCTTTTTCCACAACATGAATCTTGACAGAAGGCGCGCCCGGGTATTTGTTTTCAGATTCAAAAATATAATCAAAACGCTTTTCGAGTTCGTTCAAAACTCTTTTGTGCCCGTAAATGGGAATGTCGCCCTGCCTGAAAAAAAATGGGCGAATGTCGTCTAAACCCAACACGTGGTCGGAATGCTCGTGGGTGAAAAGTATCCCATCGATGTGTTGGCAATTTTCGCGGAGCATTTGTTGTCTGAAATCAGGACCGCAATCGATGATGTATCGATATTTCCCCCACGCTACCATGACAGAAACACGCAACCTTTTGTCGCGTAAGTCATCACTCAAACAAACAGGATGCGTACTCCCGATTACCGGAATTCCCTGCGAGGTGCCAGTGCCTAAAAAAGTAACTTTCATCTGTTCTTTTTATTATTTATTTACAAGTCAAATGCCTGCCTTGTCGGCAGACAGGGAATTCACCTTCGGACATCTCGGTTGGCATCAACTTAATTGTAATGGCTCATTTCAAAACTTGTTATATTTTACACAAAAATAGCTTAAAATAATCAAAATTTTTAAGCATATATGTATCTTTGTCCACATCTAACTACCCTGATATGTCATACGTTTTAAAAGGTGAAAAACCCTTCGAAACCACGCCTTCCATTCGTGACAAAGCTTTTCGAATCAATCTTAACGAAAACATCTATGGAACTTTTGCCGAAATAGGTGCCGGACAGGAAACGGTTAGGAATTTCTTTAGAGCCGGAGCTGCCTCCGGAACGATTGCCAAAGCCATGTCTGCCTATGACAAGGATTTTTCGGATGCCATTTACGGGACGGAACAAGATGGACGGTATGTAACAGAAACTCGACTGATTCGAATGTTGCGCCACGAAATGAATTTGATGGAGGAGCGAATTTCGCGGGAAAAGCATCCAAACAAATTGTTTTTTACGTATGCCAACACAGTTGCAACCATCGATTACAACAAAAAAAACAAAGGCCACGGTTGGGTCGGTATCCGTTTTCAAGTAGAGCCGGATGAAGATTATAATGAGATTATCATCCACTTTCGGTTCCATGAAAACGACGCTAAATTACAACAAGAGACGCTTGGTATATTGGGTGTAAACCTCATATATGGCGCATTTTACAAACACAGCGAACCCAAAAAATTACTTCGTTATCTCTATGATCACATCGATTTTGATCAAATAGAAATTGATTTGGTCAACTTTTCAGGCCCTCGTTTTGCTGATTTAGACAACCGATTGATGAGTCTGCAATTGGTTAAAAACGGCATGACAGAAGCCGTGATGTTCGGTCCGGATGGCAACAACATCCTTCCGGCAAGTGTACTCTACAAGAAAAACATTCTGGCACTCAGGGGTAGCTTCCGACCGGTGACCAAAGTAAATATGGACATCTACGAGAAATCGTATGAAATGTTTACCCGTGAGAATCGCGTAGATCCGGATAACACCAAAGTTATTTTTGAAATTACGCTGTCCAACTTAAGAGCGGAAGGAGAAATTGATGAACGCGATTTCCTCGACCGTGCCGAATTGCTCTGTTCACTCGGTCAGACAGTGATGATTTCCAATTACCAAGAATATTATCGCGTGGTGGAATATTTCTCCCGTTTTACCAAAAACCGAATCGGCTTGGCCATGGGGGTCAACAATTTGGTGGACATATTTGATGAGAAGTATTACCGTCATTTGAGCGGTGGCATTTTGGAAGCGTTCGGTAAACTCTTCTTTAAAGATCTGAAAGTTTACCTCTATCCGATGCTCGATCCAAGTCTCGAAGAAATCATCAACAGCGACAACCTCAGGGTGCATCCACGCATGAAAGAATTGTATAAATTCTTCAAAACCAACGGTCGAGTTGTTGATATCAAAGACTTTAATCCGGAAATTCTCGATATTTTCTCTCGCAGATTGTTGCAGATGATCTACAACGACGAGCCCGGATGGGAAGAAATGTTGCCGGAAGGTGTCGCCGAAATCATCAAAAAAGATTGTCTTTTCGGGTTTTCAGTGCCTAAATAAATCCGCTATACGTTTATGATAAATATGCAAAAACAGCATCGAAAGTTTTATTTTTCTGGTTTGGAATTCTTATTCACTTTGTTTTTTATTGTTGTTTTTGGATTGGGTTTGTCAGCACAAGAAAAAATCCTCATCGGTAAAGTTACCATTGAAAATACAGGCGCATCTGAGGTTACAGTTCTCAATACCACCAAAAAAACTGCCACCATCACAGACGAAGACGGCATGTTTGCCATCAATGCGGAAGCAGGCGACAACCTTCAGATTTCCTCCGTGCAAACAGGCGAATACAACCAAGAAGTGAAAGAAGCTGATTTTACAGCTGAGTTATTTGAAATCAAACTCAAAATAGCTGTCAATATGCTGAAAGAAGTCGAAGTAACCGAATACAAAAGCATCAACGCAGCATCAGTGGGCATCATTCCCGCCGATTTTGTCAGTTATACCCCGGCAGAAAAAGATTTGATGCTCGCCAAAGGAAACAGGGGATTGAGCATAGACGGAATCCTCAATATGTTATCCGGGCGTACCAAAAAAATGAAACGCAACTTAGCCGTGGAAAGAGATCAAATGGCCTTGGCGCAAATTCAATCACTTTATTCGGACGAATATTACATTCAAAAATTAAAAATTCAAGAAGTACAAATCCCCGCTTTTCAATATTTTTTGCTGGACAATGCAGATTTTGTCAAGGCGATGAAAGCCAAAAACGTCAAACTCACTTCTTTCCTATCGCTTGATTTAGCCGATAAATTTTTGAAATTGCAAAACGAGTCGGATAAAGATTAAAATGCGTTGCTGGTTTCTGGTTTCAATAAATCAAAAATCGTTGCTCGTTAATCGTTATTCAATCTGTTTTAGTTTTTAGCCAACATTCATAAATCGTTATTTGTTAGTTGTTCGCAGCTAAAATGTGGCTTCGACTCCACTCAGGGCGGGTCGCTCAGCCACCGAACTTTCGACTTCCCTGCCTGACGGCAGGCAGGCGACTTCCGACTCTATACTATCCCAAAATCTGGCTCGCGTGTTCTTTGGTTTTCACTTTATCGATTATTTCTTCGATCATTCCGTTTTCATCGATGACAAAAGTCGTGCGGTTGATGCCGTCGTAAGATTTTCCCATAAACTTTTTTGGCCCCCAAACACCATAAGCCTGAATAACGGTTTTGTCTTCATCAGCCAAAAGCGGATAAGGCAATTCAAATTTGGTTTTGAAATTTTGTTGCTGCTTGGCTCCGTCTGCACTTACGCCCAAAACCGCATAACCCGCCGATTGGAATCGGGTATAGTTGTCCCTTAAATCGCAAGCCTCAGCCGTACATCCGGGGGTGTTGGCTTTCGGATAAAAAAACAACACCAATTTTTTTCCTTTGAAATCTTTTAAAGAAACGACTTTACCGTCTTGATCTTTCGCCGTAAATTCGGGCGCTTTGTTTCCAACTTTTAATGTTGACATAATGATTAATTTTGTTTAATGTAAATATACAAAAAATGAACAAAAAAGAAAGGGTAGCTTTTGTAATAAATTCATTGAATAAACTTTATCCCGAAGTACCGATTCCGCTGAATCATCAAGATCCATACACCTTGCTGATTGCTGTTTTGCTATCGGCACAAAGTACGGATGTTCGTGTGAATAAAATCACGCCCGTACTTTTTGAAAAAGCAGATAATCCTTATGACATGGTCAAATTATCGGTCGAGCAAATACGTGAAATCATCAAACCCGTGGGACTATCACCCATGAAATCGAAAGGAATCTACGGACTGTCAAAAATTTTAATCGAACAACACAACGGGGAGGTTCCACAAGATTTTGAAGCCTTGGAAGCACTGCCTTCGGTCGGGCATAAAACAGCAAGTGTGGTGATGTCGCAGGCCTTTGGTGTGCCGGCATTTCCGGTAGATACGCACATTCATCGGTTGATGTATCGCTGGAATTTCAGCAACGGAAAATCGGTCGTGCAAACCGAGAAAGATGCCAAAAGATTGTTTCCAAAAGAGCTTTGGAACAAACTTCATCTACAAATTATTTGGTATGGCAGAGAATTCAGCCCGGCGCGAGGTTGGGATTTAGAGAAAGATATCATCACCAAAACCATCGGAAGAAAATTGGTTTTAGACAAATACCGTCAAAAAAAGAGTCCGAATAAACGGACTCTATAATCAATTGAGAACTAATTCAAACGAAACAACTTCGCAATCAAAAATTCTTAGTGCTTGAGAATAAGCAATTATAAAATCTATTGTTTCTTGTTTGGGTTGTAAGTAATTAAGCGAAACAAATTTATCTGGGGGGTAATTTTTTGTCATTAAGTTATGGATATATTAATAATAACTTAACGACATCTAATTTACATTATTGTATCAATCGGTTAAAATAACATTATTTTTTTTAATTAACTTGCGAAGATTAATCAATGCGTAACGCATTCTTCCCAAAGCCGTATTGATGCTTACATCTGTAACTTCCGATATTTCTTTGAAACTCAAATCTCTGTAAAGACGCATCTCCAAAACTTCTCGCTGGTCATCTGGAAGTTGCATAATCAATTTTCCCAAATCAACATCTATCTGATCTTTAATCATCTGCGATTCGGCATGCAAACTTCCGTCAGACAAAACTGAAAGAATATCAAAATCATCTTTGACTTTAAAAATAGGCATGCGCTGGTTGCGCCTAAAGTGGTCTATCACCAAATTATGGGAAATACGAATGACCCAAGGTAAAAATTTACCTTCCTCATTGTAGTTTCCTTTTTTTAGTGTTCTGATTACCTTGACAAAGGTGTCTTGAAAAACGTCTTCCGTCACATCTCTATCCATTACTTTTGAATAGATAAAAGCGTAAATTTTTTGTTTGTGTCTGTGGATGAGTTTTTCTAAAGCTGACTCGTCTCCGGAAATATAATCCCGCACGAGTTCAGAATCGGTTAAAACTGTTGAAATCATAGCATTACTTTAGTTTAGTTTAGGGCAAAACCGTCTTTTCAAAAAGAAAAAACACATATAAAAGTAATGTATTGCAATAGGCAGATTTGTTTAATTCACGCCAAATATAAAACATAAGTTTCAAACTTTCAAAATTTTTCGTTAAATTTCATTTTTTAACATACTTCACACCGATGCTGATAGGGATGCATTATCTTTGCAAAAAACCAAAATATAATGCCCGTTCTCGCCCGTGAAATAGATTTAAAATCGCACATTACCATTATCAAGGCAAACCTGCACAACCTCAAAAATGTAAGTGTTGCCATCCCGCGAAACAAATTGGTAGTCATCACCGGACTTTCCGGCTCAGGCAAATCCTCTCTGGCTTTTGACACGCTCTATGCCGAAGGACAACGCAGGTATGTGGAAAGTTTATCTTCGTATGCGCGTCAGTTTATGGGACGACTCAACAAGCCCCAGGTAGAAGATATCAAAGGTATTTCGCCCGCCATTGCCATTCAACAAAAAGTCAACACCACCAATCCGCGATCCACCGTCGGCACGGCTTCGGAAGTGTATGACTATCTGAAATTGATGTTTGCCCGAATCGGCAAGACCTACTCCCCCATCAGTGGAAAAGAAGTAAAAAAACACACGGTGGAAGA
>PHDQ01000114.1 GCA_002841025.1 Bacteroidetes bacterium HGW-Bacteroidetes-13
CAATCTCAGCGCTTGTGGTCCGCGTTTACTGGGAACTTTGATGACTTTGTCGGAAAAACGACCTTCGCCGTTGCCGAGTGTTCCGCCACCGAGCAATATTTGCAGGGCGGGAGCAACTTGACCCGCTTGACGAATAGACATGCCCTGAAAACCGATGTGTGCCATGTTGTGTTGGCCGCAGGCGTTCATACATCCACTGATTTTAATGAGCAGGTTTTTGTTGTTCAAATATTGTGGATATTCTTCCCTCAATAGCTTTTCCAATTCTTTAGCGACTCCGGTACTGCTGGCAATTCCGAGGTTGCAGGTATCAGTTCCCGGACAAGCCGTAATGTCTAAAGTCGATTCGTAACCCGGCAATGCCAAACCTATTTTCTTTAATTCTTGGTAAAAGAAAGGCACATCGGCTTCGTGAACATGACGAATCAGAAAATTTTGACGAAGTGTGAAACGCAATTCGTTTGCAGCGTATTTTTTAATTAAATCAGCCAATGCACGGGCTTGTTCGGTGTCAAAATTTCCCAAAATCACCCGAACACCAATGGCTACCAATCCCAGTTGTTTTTGGGGAAGTAAATTGGTGTGCTTCCAAGCTTCAAAAGATTTTGCGTCTTCAAGTTGAACTTGCGGTGCTTTGCTTTTGATATCGATAACTGCATCATTATCGTTTGCATCGATGGGGTAGCTTTTAAAAGGCAAAGCGGTTTTTTCTTCTTCTACCCACTGTAAAAAGGTGTCTAAACCGATGTCTTTTATCAAAAATTTCATCCGTGCCTTCATTCTTCTTGTGCGTTCGCCTTGGCGGTCAAAGATGCGCAAAACTGCTTCGGCAAAAGGAATGATTTGGTCAGTTTCTAAAAACTCATAGACCAAATCGGCGTGTTTAGGTTGTGATCCCAATCCGCCACCAAGCAATACTTTAAATCCTCTGACTTCTTTGTCGTTGATGATTTTTATGCGTGGGATAAAACCCAAATCGTGGAGGTAAGTGAGTGCGGTATCCTTTTCTGAAGAAGAAAAAGCAATTTTGAACTTGCGTCCCATTTCTTGGCAAACTGGGTTGCGCAACAAATATCGGAACATGGCATCCGCATAAGGTGTCACATCAAAAAGCTCATCGGGGTCAATGCCGGCTGTTTCTGATGCCGTAATGTTTCTCACCGTATTTCCACAGGCTTCGCGGAGTGTCACATCGTCTTTTTCGAGTTCGGCCCAGAGTTCGGGTGTGCGATCAAGGCTAACGTAATGGATTTGAATATCTTGTCGTGTTGTGATGTGTAAATGTCCGGTGGAATATTCGTCCGAAACTTTTGCGATGCGTGTCAATTGTTCGGATGTTACCTTACCAAAAGGAAGCTTGATACGAATCATTTGTACGCCCGCTTGTCGTTGGCCGTAAATGCCTCGAGCCAAGCGGAGACTGCGAAATTTTTCATCGGTAATTTTACTTTCTTTAAAAAGCCGAATTTTTTTCTCTAAGTCTATGATGTCTTGTTCAACAATGTTGTTTTCAAATTCAGTTCTGAAGCTTTGCATGGCAATTTTTTTTAAATTTTATTCCAACAAACCGACGCCGGAGGTGAAATGTGAGTTAGAATCGATGAGAATAAACGCGCCATTTTGTCGATTTTCAACAAAAGAGTCGTAAAAAACAGGCTTGCTCAATTTGATGGAAACTTCCCCGATTTGATTGATTTTTAACTCATTTTGATCAGTTTCAAAACCCGATAAATCAGTTTTAAATATTTTGTTGACGGTCTCTATTTTAGACAGCACCCGATTCACCCCGTGTTGAAGCAAAAATGTTGTTCCCGGACGGAGTGGTTTGGCATCCATCCAACAGATTTTGGCGGTGATTTGCTTCTCGATTTTCGGGCTTTGGTTTGCTTTGACAATCATATCGCCACGAGAAATATTGATTTCATCTTCGATTGACAGAACAAATGAAGACCCCGGATTGGCTGTTTCAAAAGTGTCTTCATAAAAGCGAATTTCCGTAACTTTGGAAGTCAGTCCCGAGGGCAAAGCAATTATTTCATCACCTACAGAGATGGAAGCTCCGGTGAGTTTACCGGCAAAGCCCCTAAAATCGTGGTGTTGGTTGGTTTTGGGTCGGATGACGTTTTGAACAGCAAAGCGCGCTTGTGCATGGATTGAATTCACTTGTATCGGGAGGTTTTCCAAAATTTCCAACACGGATGGGCCTGTGTACCAAGGTGTTTTGTTGGAAGTTGTGGTGATGTTATCACCAAAAAGAGCGCTCAGTGGAACATAATGAATGCTTCGGTCTTGAAAATCACTGCGGGCAACCAATTGTTCAAACTCACCTTTGATTTGCTCAAAGCGACTTTGCTCGTAATCGACCAAATCCATTTTGTTGATGACTACAATCAGGTTTTTGATGCGGAGCAAATCGTTGATAAAAAAGTGTCTGAAAGTTTGTTCCTGCACGCCTTTTCTCGCATCAATCAAGATGATGGAAACTTCAGCTGTTGAAGCTCCCGTGACCATGTTGCGGGTAAACTCTACATGACCCGGCGCGTCAGCAATGATAAAATGTCGTTTGGGGGTTGAGAAATAGATGTGCGCCACATCGATGGTGATGCCTTGCTCACGTTCGGCTACCAAACCATCGGTTGCCAAAGAAAAGTCGAGATAATCCAAACCTTTTTTGCGACTGCTTCGCTCGATGGCTTCGAGTTTGTCTGTGGTCAAGGAGTGGGTGTCATAGAGCAAACGCCCTATCAGGGTGCTTTTCCCATCATCTACACTGCCGGCAGTTGCTATTTTGAGTACGTCCATTTTTTTGTTTTTAAAATTAGAAGTAACCTTCTTGTTTACGGGTTTCCATTGCAGCTTCGGTGCGTTTATCATCGATTCTTGCTCCGCGTTCAGATACGGTAGAGACTCGGATTTCAGCGACAATTTCGTCGATGGTTTTTGCATCAGACAAAACGGCTGCGGTACAGCTCATGTCACCAACGGTTCGGAAGCGCACTTGGCGTTTGCTCACAATCTCGTCTTTTTCGCGATAAACGACATCATCGGCAGACCAAATAAGTCCATCTCGGAGAAAAGTATCGCGTTCGTGGGAATAATAAATGGAAGGTATTTCGAGGTTTTCTGCTTTGATGTATTGCCAAACGTCGAGTTCGGTCCAGTTTGAAATCGGAAAAACGCGTACATTTTGCCCGAGGTCTATTTTTCCGTTGAGCATGTTAAAAAGTTCGGGGCGTTGGTTTTTTTCGTCCCACTGGCCAAAATCATTTCGAACTGAAAAAATACGTTCTTTGGCACGTGCCTTTTCTTCGTCGCGACGCGCACCGCCGATGCAAGCATCAAACTTAAATTCTTCGATGGCATCAAGCAGGGTGTGAGTTTGTAATTTGTTTCTGCTGGCGTATTTTCCGGTTTCTTCGGTTAATTTCTTTTTTTTGATAGAATCTTCCACATAGCGGACAATCAGTTCAACGCCGGTTTCAGCGACCAATTTATCCCGAAATGCGATGGTTTCCGGAAAATTGTGTCCGGTATCGATATGCATTAATGGAAAAGGTATTTTTTCTGGATAAAATGCTTTTTGTGCCAAACGAACCAACGTGATGGAGTCTTTTCCACCCGAAAAAAGCAAAACCGGTTTTTCAAATTGTGCGGCTACTTCTCGTATGATGTAAATGGCTTCACTCTCAAGCACATTGTTTTTCAGCACTTTTGACCTTGTTAGTGTTTCCGAATTTTCAATTACTTCGCTCATGTATTAATTTTTTTGTGTCAAGTGAATTCCACATTCTTTGTGGCTGTTTTCCCACCACCATCGACCGGCCCGATAATCTTCACCGACTGCGACTGCACGTGTACAAGGTGCGCAACCGATGCTTGGAAAACCTTTGCTGTGCAAGGCGTTGACGGGAATTTCATTTTGTTCAATATATATTTCCAACTCGCTGCGCGTCCATTGCAGCAGGGGATTGTATTTAATGATATTAAAATAAGAATCGTACTCAAAAATAGGCAAATCTTTTCTAAAATCTGTTTGGTCAGCCATCAGACCGGTAATCCAAATTTTGCCATCTGACAAAGCTCGTTTGAGTGGCTCAACTTTTCGGATGGCACAACATTCTTTTCTGTTTTCAACGGATTCATAAAAGCTGTTTGGTCCTTTAGTTTTTAGCAAATGCTCTATTTGGTCGTGTTGCGGGTAAAATACTTCTATATTTTGTTTATATTTTTTGCGGGTGCTTTCAAATGTATCGTAGGTTTCTTGAAAAAGCCGTCCGGTATCTAATGTAAAAACCCGAACCGGCAAATTGTTTTCAAAAATGAGGTGTGTCAATGCTTGGTCTTCTTTTCCAAAGGAAGTAGAAAACAAAACCTTGTTGACATAGTGCTTTGTCAACCAATCGATTGTTTCCGAAATGGATAGTTTTTCGGTGTGTTTAAGAATATCTTCTATGGAATTTGTCGAGTACAAAATACGTCTATTTATAAGGAAAGCCCCAGTTTTACTGAGGCTCTCTTTTGTTTATTTGCTTATTAACCAAATTACAAAAGCAGCCTCGGCGAAGTTAACTTCACACAAATCATAGGACGACAAATGCAATTGATAATCATTATTTTAATTCTAAATATTTATGCAAAAGTAGGCAAACATTTTGAAGCAACAAGTTAACATCTGTATTTTCACAAAAAATCGCATAATATTTATAAATCGCAAGATTTTTTCTACGGGTATGGTGTAAGACAGATTACAATTAAGTCACAAATAATGGAATACTGATTTACATGAATACATATCAGGGAATGAGATTTTTGTGTACGCCCAACTGTAAATATTCAAGCGTGTGTAAAAAAAAATTTATCAAATTGACGCAGTCTTAAAAATCAAAATTCGGCAAAATACAGCAAGTATTTTAAGTGAATCTCCAGGGTGTGAAATTCAATAAAACAGTTAGACAATATGGCTGATAGAGACACAATGAATTCGACATAAAAAATGTGATCATAGTGTATTTAGTGGGATTTATAGCGGTATAGGCTCAATGTTAGGGTGTTGCAATTTTTCGCCCGAAACGTGTAGTTTTTCAAAACTGCATTTGAGATTGCGAATCGATCAAAATGTGTAAGTAATTTGAAAAAATTCAAACTAACAGCAAAGCAATTAATATTAGTCTAATTTTTTTTACTTTTAAAGTTATAAAATTTGAGAGGTAAATAAATAGATTAAAAACAAATAAATCGACAAAATAATTTGAAGTTACATCCGGATTAAAAATTAAAATCACAAGGTTTAGTTAACTATTTTCCAAAAAGACAGCGTTAAAATTAATAGAGAAATATTTAAAAGACACCATAGGATTTAAGAAAGAGAAAATTTATCAGGACTTCTTTTGAAGATGCTTTTTTCGGATAAAATATGTGGTTTAAAAAGTATAAAGCATTTTTAAATTACAACTTTTTGAAGGTAAGGTTTTCGCGTAAATGATATCTCAACTTTTTTGATAAGTGAGATGCCATGAACATTTTTATACTGGGATATAACGGTATTATAATCTTTTTCATTCATGGTTGTAAGAAACTTATCAGTTATATAATAGTTTAATTATCGGAATTCATAAACTTTGACTATATAAAGAAAATAAATTGTTTAAATAATCTAATAGTAAAACCACCCATATGTTAAATAGTTCACTGTTTTCAAGATTAGAAGAAATACCGGCACTCTTAAAATTAAAATTAGGATCGATAAACAACTATAAAAACAATAATTCTGAGAATTTAACAAGCAAAAATTTAAGGTATTGTTTTGACACCTTGAATAAAGTATCGCGTTCTTTTGCGTCTGTGATAAAACAACTTCCAAATGAATTAATGGTCAATGTTTGCCTGTTTTACCTCATATTAAGAGCCTTAGATTCCATAGAAGATGATATGAATCTGCCTAAAGATTTTAAAATTAATTTGCTTAGGGAGTTTCTTGATAAAAATTATGAGCCCGGTTGGAAAATATCAGGTGTAGGTGATAAAAAAGAATATGTAGAGCTTTTGGAAAATTATGATAAAGTAATTCAAGTATTTTTAGACATTGACCCTAAAAATCAGCTGATAATTACTGATATCTGTCGTAAAATGGGTGCAGGGATGGCTCATTTTGTAGAAGCTGAAATTAATAGTGTTAAAGACTACAATCTGTATTGTTATCATGTTGCCGGTTTGGTAGGTATTGGTCTTTCTAAAATGTTTTTAGCCTCCGGACTTGAAAACTGTGACTATCTGAACCAAGAAGAAATTTCAAGTTCTATGGGTCTTTTTTTACAAAAAACCAATATTGTTCGAGATTACAAAGAAGATATGGAGGAAAATCGCATATTTTGGCCAAAGGAAATTTGGCGCACCTATGCCTCAAAATTTAGTGATTTTTCGATAAATCCTCAGCATGAAACATCTATATCATGTCTTAATCACATGGTGAATGATGCGCTTGGTCATGTGATCGATTGCTTAGAGTACTTAAGACACTTAAGAAATGAAAATATTTTTAAATTTTGTGCGATTCCTCAGGTAATGGCGATGGCTACCCTTTGTAAAGTTTACAACAACCCGGATGTTTTTATAAAAACCGTAAAGATTAGAAAAGGATTGGCAGCGAAGCTTATTTTGAACACTACGTCAATGGATGAAGTAATAAAAGTATATAAAGGTTTGCTTTTAGATATTGAAAACAAAATTCCTTTGCATAACCCAACTTCAGATGAAACACTAAGATTGATTAAAAACATAAGATCATATTGTAATAATGAAACCATGGTAGTCAGTAAAACTGCATAGCCAAACAGGGAGCAATGGATTCTTTATTAAGAGCAAAACAACTTTTCTACCCACATTACCACTTAATTTATGATGAAAATGTAATGGTATAATGTGCCGAAAAAGTCCAAATCAGTACCATTGATAGAGCCACAACTTTTGCTACATAAAAATTCATCTTGAATTTTTCGTGAAATATCCAAATAAAGAAGTTCATTAAACCGAGACCTATCAGCGATATAGTTACAAAGATGAGGTATTGTGTCAATACGTCCGGATTTGTGTTTTCAAATGCCCATATTCGAGTGAAAATATAATTACTCGTTGCAGCTGATACATACCCGATGCTATTTGCGATGTACTTATTGATTTTTACC
>PHDQ01000115.1 GCA_002841025.1 Bacteroidetes bacterium HGW-Bacteroidetes-13
ACCACGCGGCCACGTCATGTATTCTGCTTGGCGAATGTTGTAAACTTGTTCAGACCAAAGATTGGCTTGCCCACCTTTGATGTATTTTGGATCAACACCATCCGGAATGGGTTCAAACTGATAAGCTTTGCTCAATCTGAGTGAAGCATATACGCGAGGTTCCGTGATGGCATCCGCTTGCATATAATCGATGTATGCGAAAGTGGTCGGACTCATCACGACTTCATGTCCTTCTTTGGCGGCCTCTATTCCACCTTTCATGCCTCTCCAACTCATAACAGCTGCCGACTTGGGAACACCACCTTCGAGTACTTCATCCCAACCGATAAAGGTTTTCCCTTTGGAAGCCACGATTTTTTCAACCCGAGCGGTAAAATACCCTTGTGCTTGTGCGATTTTTGTGTATCCTTCCCGCTTCATCAAAGCTTGCACGGCATCGCTTTTTTCCCAAAAATTCATCGGAGCTTCATCGCCGCCCAAATGAATGTATTGAAACGGAAACAAAGCAGCGACTTCCGTGATTACTTTGTCCATAAATTCATAGACTTTTTCGTTGGCCGGACAAAGGGTGTTGTCAACCATGGCAATCGGCGGATGGCCTTGAGACCAATCCATAATTTGTTCGCCGTAACGAACATGGTAGGTGTTTGCTTCAGCTGTACATGACAACTCCGGATAAGCGGTAATTGCAGCCAAACTATGACCCGGAACATCAATCTCAGGCAAGATATTGACAAAACGTTCGCTTGCGTATTGCACCAATTCTTTGATGTCATCCTGGGTGTAGAATCCGCCGTAATCTTTGGGTTCATCTTTGGTTAGCGGCTTGAAATTCCCAAAAGTTCCCACGCGATTTTCGCGCCACGCACCTACTTCGGTGAGTCGCGGAAGACTCTTGATTTCGATACGCCAGCCTTCGTCGTCGGTAAGGTGGAAGTGAAACAGGTTGTATTTGTATTTCACCATCGCGTCGATGTACTGTTTGACTTCATCTTTGGTAAAAAAATGTCTCGATACGTCGAGCATCAAACCTCTCCAACCCAATCGCGGATAATCGACGATTTCTACATTGGGTGCAGACCAAGCGATGTTATTTACCAAGTTCGGACTTTCAATTTCTTTGGGAAGCAATTGCAGTAAAGTCTGTACACCATAAAACAGACCGGCCGGTTTGTTCGCTTTGATGACAACTTGTTTGGAACCAACCGACAGTTCGTAACCTTCATCTCCTATGACTGTGTTGACGGATTTGTTAAGAACCAATTTTATACTCGCATTCGCCGCATTTTTCGATGTTTTTACTTCATAGCCGGTGGACGTTTTGATTTTGTCCGTGAGATAGGAAATGACGAATGGGTTGTCTCCCGATGCATCTGCCTCGATAACAACTTGTTTGGGAAAGATAAATTGTCCGTCTTTCTTGACAACCGATACCGGTTCGGGGATGATGGCAATGCCATTGTTTTCTTGCGCAAAAGTAATCATGCCGAAAAGACCAATGAGTAGTGTAAGTAAGTTTTTCATAAAAAAAGTTTGTTCATATATTGTTGCAATAAAAGTATTTAAACGAGAGCAGATAATTAAAAAAAATCTACCAAAGACATCAAATCCACGACAGACGACTGTAAAAAGGAAATTCATACACCTTATTTTGTGTCTTTGCGATTGTTTCATATCAAATCGACCAACGCCTTCGATTGGTAAGAATCAAAGTTCATAGCACAATTTACCAAAAAGAAAGCCCAACGATACACGTAGGGCTTAGCTGTAATTTTAAAATTTTGAATCGGTGGGTGTTTGAAACTATTTCAAATTCAAAAAGTCAACCGCTACTTGCGACATTGCTTTCACGCCCAACAACATGGCGCTTTCATCGATAAAGAAATCGGGAGTATGGTGTGACGGCGCATCCGATTCTTTCACATTGAGCGGTGTGCCGCCCAAAAAGAAAAAGAAGCCCGGTATTTGTTCCTGATAAAACGAAAAATCTTCAGCACCCGTTATGGCTTTCACCAATTTGACATTGTCTGCACCGGCAACTTTTTGCAGTGTAGGCAACATTTTGGCTGTCAAATCCGGATCGTTGTAGGTAATCGGAGTTCCTTTTGCAATATCGATAGTCGCGGTTGCACCAAAAGCGGCGGCGATGGCCGGCACCATTTCATTCATTCTTCGGTTGATTTTTTTCTGCATGTCATAATCCAAAGTGCGGATGGTTCCAATCATCTGTGCAGATTCGGGTATGATGTTGTTGCGGATGCCGGAATGAATGGCTCCTACTGTTATCACAGCTGCTTCGTTGGTCAATTCAGATTCGCGGCTGATGATGGTTTGCAATCCGTTGATGATTTCTGCTGAGGCCACAATCGGATCAATGCTTTTCCAAGGAGTTGAGCCGTGGGCTTGTTTACCTTTCACATCGATGACATATTTTTGAGAAGCCGCCAACGCGCCACCCGGTTTGTAATTGATTTTTCCGACGTGCGTACCTGAGCTGATGTGCAAGCCAAAAATAGCGTCCACTTTATAGGTTTTTAAAACGCCTTCTTTCACCATGAGTTCCGCGCCACCTTCTTCATCTCCGGGAGCACCTTCTTCGGCCGGTTGGAAGATAAAGACAACAGTACCACTTAAATCACTTTTTATTTTTGACAAGACTTCCGCAACGCCCATCAACATCGCCACGTGGGTGTCGTGTCCGCAAGCATGCATAACACCGGTAGTTTGTCCGTTGAAGACTGCGGTTACCTCCGATTTGAACGGCAAATCGACACGCTCGGTCACGGGAAGTGCGTCCATGTCGGCACGCAGCGCCACTACTTTTCCGGGCTTGCCACCTTTCAACACACCAACAACGCCGGTTTTGGCGACACCGGTATGAACTTCGATTCCCAGACTTTCGAGGTGCTTGGCAATTTTTTCTGCCGTGCGGAATTCGCGGTTGGATAATTCCGGATGTTCGTGAATATCGTGCCGCCACTCGATGACTTTCGATTCGACAGCCGAGGATAGATCGCTGATTTTTTTGTCAAGCTTTTGACCGAAACTGAATGCTGATATCATCAGCAGTAACGCTAAAATTGGTTTTTTCATGGTTAAAGGTTTTTTATTAAAATTCGATGAGTTGATATCCTTGATTTTGAAGTTGAACGATAGCCGTCAGAGCGGATAAAGCTACTTGAACATGTGCATTTCTATTCTGGTCTGTGATGCCACGCGCACCGGCTGTTTGCCCGCAGAGTATGAGCTGAACACCTGCTTGACTGAGTTGTTCGATAAGCAGTGTGTTGGGATTCACCACGCCGTGTTTTGCCTGATAGGCTTCGTCTGTCAGAATGGCATCAGAAGCACCGCCGTGGACGACCAAAGCCACGTGCAAATCTTTGAGCGGCACACCTGCCCACGTATGCATGTTTAGGTAACGAGCTGCCGTGTTGAGCAAAGGATGAATTTCCTCCGGTTTGGGGGAAGCTTCCTGCACATCGATGACAACTTTGAAATTTTGGGTGAAATCGGTTTTGAAACTCGGATTTTCAACGGGGAAAAATTTCCCGAAATCTTTGACCGCCGTTCCGGCTATTGGTTTGTTTTGTGCCTGTGTGGTTTGAAAGGTGATGCATAAAACGCCCAAGGTTAAAAATAGTTTTTTCATGAGTTAAGTTTGTGAATCGATAAAAGTATGCATTTGATTTTAAAAAAATGAATTTAGAAATTATTTTGATAGATTTGTTTTGATGTTGATTGCGTTCACGGATTGCATCTCGAATTATAGGGACTGCGCTAACAAGTTTACATCTTTAAGATTAGGTGAACACACAAATGTTTATGAAAACATGAGGATTCATGATGATCTTGTAAAAAAAATAGAAAAAAAATAAAAGAAAGCCAACAATGAAGAGAGCATTTTATATAGTCATCTTTTTTTTGATTTACATTTTAATTTCTTATTTCAAAGAAGAAAATGATTTTTCTTTCAGATACTATGTCTTAAGTGGCTTTACATTTGTTTATTTAATTTCGTCAATTTTTATAATGCACTTAATTTTTGATTCTAAAATATTTCATTTTAAAAATCAAATTTTATCATATACGTTAAAAATTATTTTATGTTTATTATCAATTTTTATTTCACTATCTGTAATATTTATGTTTTTAAGTAATGAGGATTTAAAAATTGTAAATGTCAATTTGATTGTTCCATTCATCTTGTTTTATTTAATTTATTTCGCTGTTAGATTTTTTAAAATTACACCGCGGTAAACTGATGGTTCAGATTATTTTGATAGATTTGTTTTGATGTTGATCGCGTGTACGGATTGCATCTCGAATTATAGGGATTGCGCAATCGGATGTAAGACATTTACAGAAATTCTAAATAATAAAAATGAATAAGATTAAAACTGTAAAAACATTTCAAAATTTGGATAAACGTTTTTTAATTTATGGGATTCTATCATTTTTAATTTTTAGGAAAATTTGTGACATCCTATCCGTGTTGGTTAATATCAGTAGTTTAAGATTTGAACTGAGCAACGTTGAAGTTTATTTTATACTTGTAATATTTGTCATCATTCTGCCAATTATGTTTTTTATTTTTTATATCAAAAGAATAAGGTACAACTTTTGGAGTTTAATAATTCTGTCTTTTCTATATATTTTATCATATTCATTGCTCTATTATTTAAACAACTATTTAGGTAGAGTATTGAATGGCAAAATTGAGCTAAATATTCAGTCCGATTTCTTAGCAGTCAGAGGTTGGTCCGAAATGTTTACTCTGTTTTCTGAGGTAATTTTACTGCTATATTTGGTAGCGAAGGCATTGAAAAAGGAAGTAAACAGTAATTCTCATGGCTAATTTTGGTAACACCAAAACGACTCGGTTTAGATTAATGCAAAAATAAAGGTGAAAAAGCTAACAACATTAATATTGACAATTCTTTTTTCATTGTCTTTTTCCCGATTTCAAAAGAGTGAATATCAAATAAAAAAACTATGAAAAAAATCAATATTTGGGACTCTTTAACCGTTGCATTTATAAAGAAGAATTGCAAGTTAGAGAGTAAAAATCTAATACTATTCATCAGTTTATGTTTGACTTTTTGCTCTGAAAATGAATTTTATGAAGTTAAAACATATCACAGTCTAAGCAAACCGTTTACGGACACTCTATTTTTTCCAATTAAAGACGAAGATTTGATAATCAATTCATTAGAGATGGAAATTTCGGGTTATATAGATGGAGAGGCAATACTCGAAATTGAAAATGGAGCCGGTAGATATAATAAATTAAAACTAAAAGGTGAGCTTGATGAAAAAATATTATACTGAATGGTATGAAAATAAATTTGAAATAAAATATATCCCTATCTCAATTGTTAATGGGGGTAGTATAAAACTAAAATATCGTTTACGTTAATCCCCTCGATAGCTCGAATACGCCCACACAACTGACAGCGCAGCCTCCGATAATTTCGGGATGCAATCCATGCCTATAAAGTAAGAAAGCATTTTTATAAAGATAGTTTATTTAAGTCTTGGTAATTATTCCAAAAGCGGAGTAGTTCAATGGAATTGTTTTGGATGCGATAATACAATGTAATTTGAGAAACGACAGGTACTTGAAAAGTATTCAAATAAGTTGTAGGTTTAAAACTTAGATTTCCTTTTTTAAGTAACCCAATAAGTTTATCGGTTTTATCAATGAAATTATATACTTCTGCAAGAGTCCACTCTTTTTCTAGATATTCGATATTGTTCCAGTAATCAATTTTAGCAAGTTCAGACCAAAAAATTACCATATTGAATTATCTATTAAAGAGGTGTGGGAAACGTTTTTTGGTTTCTTCCATTACAGTATTGTGTTCAATAGTTCCTTTAGTTTCTATTGAAGCCAAAGCTTGATCAATAGCTTTTTTTTGCTCGCCGGATAACGTAACGGTTTTTTCTTTAGAAATCTCAAATTTAATTTTTAAGGCTTTCATAAAGGCTTTTACTGCTTCAATTTGCGAGTCATCTTTCGGGTGCACCGTTATTTTTATTGTTGCCATCGTTTAAATTTTAAAGAGTTGCTATATTTTTTAGAAAACGATAACAACAATATTGTAAACCAAATTTTTATAATAAAAATGTCATCACAAAATTACAAAATAAATCTTTATCTTTTCTAAACCCATGGCGTGGATATGCCCACAAAACGGGAAGTCTCTACAAGATGGGTATTATTTTGATTCAGTTTGTAATAATGCAGCATTGGAAAATAATTTAGAAATTATTTTGATAGATTTGTTTTGATTTTGATTGCGTGTACGGATTGCATCCCGAATTATAGGGATTGTGCAACAGGCAAAAATGGTCAAAGCACTAATAATATTGTCATCGGTAAAGGGAATAACACGGTGTATATATATTCGACAAATGGTGTCAAAGCCACTTTACCACTAAAAGCATTTTAATATGATTAAATCAGTTATAAATATAATTTTTGTATTTGTAATACTATCCCCATCAGGGTTGTATAGTCAAGTAAATAAAGAGCAGATAGGAAAAGTTATTTTCTCTTCTTATACCTTTAACAAACATTATTCTAAAAAAGAAAAAAAAATAGCAAGGAAAGTCAATAAAATTATTATAAACGAAACAAATAAGGATTTTCCAATTGTTCTAATGGATATAACGTATGAAGGAATACATAACTTGAAAAACAATACTTATTATGACAATATGGAGGTAGCGTATCAAACATATAGTGGGGAATTTTTAGGACGGCATAATACAGTAAATTACGATGGTGAACACTTATTTTTAAGTTTAGCTTTAGATGCAGATCAGGAGAAATACGCTATAAAATTGTTAAGATATGCAATGGAGAATCTACATGAATTAAAAGAAAAAGAAAAACTTTTGAGAGTAAAAAAAGACAAGGCTACTCTTACCGATGGTGACATGAATAGTTTTAAACTAAGGAAAAGTGATTTGGAACAATGCTGAGTTGGGTATCGTGGTAATCTGTACGGGCGGGTTGCTGGATGCTCATTGAACCCGCCAAATCAAAATGATTTTCCATGGCTCACAATTTATTTTATTAACCCAAAGACTTTGGTTAATTTCACGCACACAATTCAATCATCAAAAACACATCTTGGAAGCCATTTTAAAAACGCTGAACGAAGCACAG
>PHDQ01000116.1 GCA_002841025.1 Bacteroidetes bacterium HGW-Bacteroidetes-13
TTGTGAATCTTGTATGATTGGTTTTGGTGTTTACAGGGTCTTGAAAACCGTCTGCTACATTAATTCCTGTGAGTGTTAACTTATCCGTTGGATTGTATTTGAGAAAATTGACAAATAAATATTTGTAACTGTTGAATCCTTCAGGTGAAAAATCAATTTCAAAGAATCGGTTTTGCGCACCTTTTTCTTGATTAAAAGCGGCAATCAAGTCTCCTTCCAGTTTTTTGCTTTTGTAGATTAGCCTGACGGCATCGTGTGCACCGCCATTTTGTCGCCAGTTATTTTGTGCAAACAAACGCTGATTGTCATACATGATTTTTTGTCTTCCTACACGAACACTGAAATTCTTGGCAATGGTTGGTTCTACATAGGCTTCAAAAATCTGAAGGCTTCCGTCGGTTGAGCGAGGGTCTTGCTCGCCCCAAACACGTATGTCTTGAATGGAAGTATGAAAAATAAAATTTTTCATCTTAAAGTTCAAGTACAGCCGACTTCGTTGATCTGTAAAAAAAGCAGCTTCGGTGTCTGCCGTTCGAATTCTTCTGTATCCGTTTCTGTATTCGGTTCTGGGTCTGAATTCTAACGCAAGGCTAAATTCTTTATCACCTGAACTTTTAGAAACCAATTTATTGTTTTCTTTCAACAGCGAATCGGCTTCTGTTTGAGAAATGATTCCTTTTTTTAACAAGAGGTTGAGCAGTTCTTGGTTTTTTTCTTGTGCTAAAGCTGAAAAGGCTATGAAAAACACCAAAAGTGTTGAGATAGATTTTATTTTTAATAACATTTTTTGAATTTAAAAGTCAATAGTTTTATTTTTCAAGCAGACGAAAGTGATTTGAAAACGCAAATCATTCCTTCAAAGAGAAATTCTAAATGCCCGAAGGCACATACAACAGCACATGCGATTGAAAAATTTTAAACCAAAAATAAATTTCGACTTCACATTCTTATTTTGCTGCAAATTTATAAATTCTATCGAGTAAGTAGGGTATTAAAACAATTTTTTTTACTTTTCTTGTGTTAAAAAAGATTGGATGGTCGTGTTGACCATGATCAAGCGGGTTTGTTCGCGGATTTTGGCAAACTCTCTTTTGAGTGTGCAGGCAGCTTCATCTTGGCAATCATCGCAACTTTCGTAACGCAAAAGTGACACACAGGGAAGTAGCGCGATGTTTCCGTCAAAGAGTCGGTAGATGTCTGCGACTGTGATTTCGGCCGGATTTTTCTTCATGTAATAGCCGCCGCCATAGCCTTGTTTACTACCTAAAAAGCCGGCGTGTTTGAGTTCGAGTAGAATTTGTTCCAAGAATTTTTTCGGGATGTTTTGCGCCTTTGAGATATCGGCTGTAAATAAGTTTCCTTGCTCATAATGCTCGGCTAAGGCAATGAGTGCTTTGATGGCGTACTTACATTTTTTTGACATCATATAGGCAAATGTACTAAAAAAAGGGCATAAAAAAAGCGACCTTTTTGGGTCGCTTTTAAGTTTACTGAAGGATGTTTCCGTCTTGGTCGTGGAAACGGTATTCTAAGTACGTGTAAGCATCTTGGGGAAGTATTTTCACCCATTTTTTGTGATCCAGAAACCATTTGGTTCTAATAGATGGAAATCCGTTGGTTAAGTAAGCGGCGATAAAAGGGTGAGCTGATAACGTGACGCGCTTATTTTCCTTAACAATTTTTTCTATGCGATCCGAAATTTTGTCGATGAGAACGATGGGAGGTTCGACAAGCCCGTTTGGTGAGGGGTTTACTTCCAAAGTTTCTATGTTCATTTCCGGACGAACGCGTTGTCTTGTAATTTGTATCAAACCAAATTTACTCGGAGGGAGTATTTTGTGTTTGGCTTTGTCATCTTTCATTTCTTCACGAAGGTGGTCGAACAAGGTTTTGCGGTGGTCGACGTGATTCATGTCTATAAAGTCAATGACGATGATACCGCCCATATCCCGGAGTCTGAGTTGACGCGCTATTTCAGTAGCGGCAATCAAGTTGACTTCCAGAGCGGTGTCTTCTTGGTTTTTGGCTTTGTTCGATCGGTTGCCGCTGTTCACATCGATGACGTGAAGGGCTTCGGTGTGTTCGATGACAAGATAAGCGCCTTTGCTCATCGAGATGGTTTTGCCAAACGAAGTTTTTATTTGCCTTTCGATGCCAAAATGCTCGAAGATGGGCTGTTGAGTTGATTGATACAATTTTACGATTGAAGTTTTTTCGGGTGCAATTTGATGCACATAATCTTTAATTTCCAAGAATAGCGTTTCATCATCCACATAAATACCCGAAAACGAATTGTCAAACAAGTCTCTTAAAATGGAGGAGGCTCGATTGAGTTCGCTGAGAACTTTTGAGGGGAGTGGTGCTTTTTGGATTTTCTTGCACATGGCCACCCAACGGTTGTAGAGTGTCTGCAAGTCTTGTTCGAGTTCTGAAATTTTTTTGCCTTCGGCTACCGTGCGAATAATCACGCCAAATCCTTTTGGTTTGACACTTTCCATCAATTTTTTGAGTCGGTTTTTTTCGGTTTTATCTTCTATTTTTTGTGAAATAGAAATTCGATCGGAAAAAGGAACCAATACCAAATATCTTCCGGCCAAGGATAGTTCCGAACTGATTCGGGGACCTTTGGTGGAGATGGGTTCTTTGACGATTTGCACCAGCAGTGATTGGTTGGGATGCAAGGCATCTGCGATGCTCCCGTCTTTGTCGATTTCTGGTTCAAACTGAAAATTCTTCAATGCATAATCTCTCAGTTTACCTGTGCTTACACGTTTTACGAATTTCAACAAAGAGTGTATTTTGGGACCCAAGTCATGGTAATGCAAAAATGCATCTTTCTCATAACCTACATTCACAAAAGCAGCATTGAGTCCGGGGACTGGTTTTCGGATTTTGGCCAACATGATGTCGCCAACCGAAAATTTGTTTCGCTCTGCCTCTTTGTATAATTCTGTTAGTTTTCCATCTTTTAACAAGGCAAAATCAACTTCAGAGGAACTTGATCTAATGATTAATTCTTTGTTCACTCTAAGGGAGTTTTTTATCCATACAATTTCTTATACAGATGGATTAAACAATAATTTACACAGGATTTTTACCTGTTGAAGCCTATCGCAACAGAAAATTTCTAAACACGATAAGTTTCATTTTCAAAGAACGTGGGGATTAAGAAAAAGTAGAATGAACTACTTTTTCTTTTTGTGACGATTAGCTCTTGCGCGTTTTTTGCGCTTGTGTGTTGCTACTTTATGTCTTTTCCTTTTTTTACCACTTGGCATTTTCTCTCAGGTTAAGGGTTGATAATAATTACTTTACTTTTACGCTTGCTTTCACACCTTCAACAAATATTTTTGCAGGTTTGAAAGACGGGATGTTGTGTGCGGGAATTTTTACAGTGGTGTTTTTGGAAATGTTTCTTCCTAATTTTTCCGCTCTGGTTTTGATGATGAAGCTGCCGAAGCCTCTCAAATAGACGTTTTCTCCTTCTTCAAGAGAAGTTTTTACTTCTTGCATGAGCGATTCTACAACTGCTTGAACGTCATTCTTTTCGAGGCCAAGCTTTTCAGAAATTTTTGATACGATATCTGCTTTTGTCATTATTAAAAATATTTAAAGATTTAGTTTAAAATTTTGGCTTGCAAATATATGACAATTAAAAAGAAATAGAAAAATGTTAAGTCATTAAAATTTAATGAATCAATGCATTAGTTTTGCAATTCGATGATGACAAACCATTTTTCGCAACAATTGATTGCGTGGTATTTAGACCACAAACGCGATTTGCCCTGGCGTAAAACCAAAAATCCCTATCCTATTTGGCTCTCAGAAATCATACTCCAGCAGACCCGAATCAGTCAAGGTTTGCCCTATTTTGTTCGCTTTACAGAGGTTTTTCCAACGGTTCGGCATCTCGCAGATGCTTCCGAGCAGCAGGTGTTGAAACTTTGGCAAGGTCTCGGATACTATTCCCGTGCGCGAAACCTTCATCATACCGCTAAGGTTGTTGCCAATGAGTTGAACGGTAAATTCCCCGAAACATTCGTCGAACTTAAAAAACTCAAAGGAATAGGCGATTACACCGCTGCAGCCATCGCATCAATTTGTTTTGATGAAAAAGTGGCTGTAATCGACGGCAATGTTTTCAGATTGTTGTCGCGCTATTTTGGTTTGAAAACACCCATCAACACAACTTTGGGGAAAAATGAATTTTCGAAACTTGCCAATGAATTGATTATGCAAACCCATTTTCCGGCAGATTTCAATCAAGGCATGATGGAGTTTGGGTCACTTCAATGCAAACCGCAACAACCCGATTGTAACAACTGCTTTTTTCAGTCAAATTGCATTGCTTTTCAAACGGGAAATGTCGATAAACTTCCGGTAAAATTGAAAATGAAAGTTACTCGAAAAAGATATTTTAACTATTTGGTGATACTTTCTAAAGACCGACAAAAAGTATGCTTAGAAAAAAGAAGTGACAAGGATATTTGGAAACATCTCTACCAATTTCCGCTTATTGAAACCATTGACAAACCGGCTACATTGGCGCAAATCAATTCACATGAATTATTCGAAAACCAAAATATTTCCATTCGATTGGTCAACGATGAGCCATGGCAACATCAACTCACGCATCAAAAATTGCACTTAAATTTTTGGCTTGTTCAAACCGATTTGGCAGCTGAAAATCAAATAATCATATCCGACATACACAATTATCCGGTGCCGGTACCTATTGAAAAATTTATCAATACCTTTGAATTTTAATTTCGTATTTTTCTATCTTTGAAAAAAGCAAAACAACACTACGATGAGTGGAACACTCAATAAGGTCATGTTAATCGGTCATTTAGGTGACGAAGTGAAGATTCATTATTTTGATGGAGGCAACTGTCTTGGACGATTTCCGATTGCCACCAACGAATCCTATACCAACAAAGACGGCGAGCGTGTGACGCTGACCGAATGGCACAACATTGTTGTGCGGAATAAAGCGGCTGAAATATGCCAAAAATATTTGGTCAAAGGCGATTTGATTTACGTAGAAGGACGCATCAGGACTCGGCAGTGGAAAGCGGAAGATGGTCAGACCCGATACAGCACAGAAATTCAAGCAAGCGATTTCACTTTTTTGAGCAACAAAAAAGAAGATAAAAACACATCGAATGTTCCGCAAAAACAAATACCCGCCCAAACTGAAAAACCACCGATTGTACCGCCGGAATTAGATAAAAATTCTGAAACCGACGATTTACCCTTTTGATGTCTAACCAAAACCCAGCCCTTGGATCCTGATTCTGCGCGACTTCCGTTTCTTGTCATTGGTATGACCAACGGTCATTTGACGATAAATATCATACTTCTACTTCTGCTTCTAATGGCTTCCGCACTTGCGTCCGGATCGGAAATAGCCTTGTTTTCACTGACCAAAAAAGACATTGAAGAAATTGAAAAACAACGAAAAAAGCATTTAATTGAAAACTTATTGGAACGCCCCAAAAAGTTATTGGCAACCATCTTGATCGTCAATAATTTCATAAACATAGCCATCGTTGTAATTTCCGTTCAAATCACCAATTTGATATTTGCAAATCTCGACCCGTGGCTGAAATTTATCCTTGAAATTGGTTTGGTGTCTTTTACAATTTTATTTTTTGGGGAAATTCTGCCCAAAATATACGCATCGAGAAACGCAGTTTTGTTTTCGATGAAAGTGGCTGACCTCATACACGTGTTAAATATCGGTTTGTCGCCTATCAGCATGCCGATGCGTTCTTTTTCAATTTTTGTAGAAAAAAAATTCAAGCAACAATCTTCCAATTTTTCTGTCGATCATCTGTCACACGCACTTGAGCTTACTTCCGATGAAGAAACAACCAAGGAAGAACACAAAATATTACAAGGAATTGTCAATTTTGGGAATACCGATACGCGACAAGTGATGAAACCCCGTATCGATGTTTTCGCGCTCAACGAAAGTGCGAGTTTTTCAGAAATTTTATTGCAGATAATCGAGAACGGATATTCCCGCGTTCCAATCTACAAAGAAAACTTAGACACGGTGGTTGGCGTGCTTTATTCCAAAGATTTGTTGCCGCACATTGATAAAAAAGACTTTAAATGGACCAGTCTGCTCAGACAACCTTATTTCGTTCCCGAAAACAAAAAACTGGACGATTTACTCAAAGAGTTTCAAGAAAAAAAAATACACTTGGCCATCGTGGTTGATGAATATGGCGGCACTTCAGGAATCGTTTCGTTGGAAGATATCATCGAGCAAATTGTAGGCGACATCAGCGATGAGTTTGATGACGAAGACTTGATTTATTCCAAATTAGACGACAACAATTACATTTTTGAAGGCAAGACCAATCTTCAGGAATTTTATAAAGCCATCGACTTAGATGATGAAACAATTTTTGAAAATGCCAAAGGCGAATCGGAGACCTTGGCGGGATTGCTGTTGGAAATATCCGGAAGATTTCCCAAAAAGGGAGAAGTTATTCATTTCGACAGTTTCAAATTTACTGTCGAGGTCTTAGACAAAAAGCGAATCAAGCAGATAAAAGTTACACTCATTCCTTCACAATGAAATTTGTAGTAAACGTTTTCATATTGTTGTCGTTGGTTGCCTGCAAAGATGCCGTTTTGCCCAAACCCAAAGCCCTGCTTTCACTCGAATACCCAACAGCCGTTTACGATACTTTAGATTTAGAAGAGCCTTATTTATTTCAAAAAAACAAAACAAGCGAGGTTGTCAAAGAGTCAAACCACGATATACGGATTGATTATCCGTTGCAAAAAGGCAGTATTTTCATTTCGTATAAACCGGTGCTCAATAATTTGGACTCACTCTTGCGCGATGCGCAGAATTTTACCCAAAAACACGTCGTCAAAGCTGAGAGTATTTCCGAACAAGTATTCGTAAATTCCGAAAATCGGGTTTTCGGTATGTTGTATGAAGTCACCGGAAACGCGGCTTCACAGACACAATTCTACCTAACAGACAGCATCCATCATTTTGTTATCGGCTCGGTTTATTTTGAGGCTCGTCCAAACTACGATTCCATTTTGCCTGCGGCAGCTTACTTGGCAAAAGATGTTAAAACATTGATGGAAACTTTTCGTTGGAAGAAATAATTGATTTGGCAAT
>PHDQ01000004.1 GCA_002841025.1 Bacteroidetes bacterium HGW-Bacteroidetes-13
CCTTTTATCAATAGCGAAGCATTACAAAGCCGCATTTCCGATTTGTCAAAGCAGGTTGCCAATGATTTGGGCGATATCAGACCGCTATTTGTCGGTATTTTGAACGGCAGTTTTATGTTTGTTTCAGATTTTTTAAAAAATTACCCAAACGATTGTGAGCTGAGTTTCATCAAATTGGCTTCTTATGTAGGAACAGAAAGTTCTCAGCAAGTTCGCACGCTCTTCGGTCTGGATGAAGACTTGACCGGCAGAACCGTCGTCATTCTTGAAGACATTGTGGATACCGGTCACACTTTGGAAGAAATTAACCATATTTTTAAGAAAAAAGGTGTTGAAAAACTACTGATTACCACTCTTTTCTTTAAACCTGAGTCCTATAAAAAAACGATGCCGATAGACTATGTTGGATTTGAAATTCCAAACAAATTCATTGTTGGTTTTGGTTTAGACTATGACGGTTTGGGAAGAAATCTACCGCAAATTTATCAATTGCATACACAAGAAATGAAAAACATCGTTTTGTTTGGCCCTCCGGGCGCAGGCAAAGGGACGCAGGCAACCATATTGAAAGAAAAATACCATTTGGTTCATATCTCCACCGGCGATGTTTTCCGATTCAATATAAAAAACAGCACACCCCTTGGCGAGAAAGCAAAAACCTATATCGACAAAGGATTGTTGGTTCCGGACAGCATTACCATCGGCATGCTCGAAGCGGAAGTTGAGAAAAATCCGAATGCAAAAGGTTTTATTTTTGACGGTTTCCCAAGAACCAAAGAACAGGCAAATAAATTGGACGAGTTGCTCAAACGCAAAGGACAATCGGTCAATGCGATGATTGCGCTCGAAGTGGAAGACAATATTTTGGTGGAAAGATTGCTCGAACGCGGAAAAACAAGCGGTCGTCCGGATGATTCCAACGAAATGGTCATTCGCAAGCGAATCAAGGTTTATTACGATGAGACAGCTGTTTTAAAAGAATATTACCAAGCACAAAATAAATATTTCGGCATCAACGGTATTGGCGAAATCGAGGATATTACCCAACGCGTCAGTCAAGTGATTGATACGTTATAATTTAATTAGAAAAAATGACGGAAGGCAATTTTGTTGATTATGTAAAGATGTATGTTTCTTCCGGAAAAGGAGGGAAAGGATCCGCCCATTTACGTCGTGAAAAATACATTCCTAAAGGTGGCCCAGATGGTGGAGACGGTGGACGAGGCGGACACGTAATCATCAGAGGAAACAAAAATCTTTGGACACTTTATCACCTCAAATTTGCCAAGCATGCCCGCGCCGAGCATGGCGGTGACGGTGCTTCCAACAGAAGTACGGGAGCCGACGGGAAAGATACTTTTGTAGAAGTACCATTGGGAAGCATCATACGCGATGCGGAAACCAATGATATCTTGTTTGAAATTACCGAAGACGGACAAACAAAAATTATCGCGGAAGGCGGTAAAGGCGGATTGGGAAACTGGCATTTTAGAACGGCCACACACCAGACACCGCGATTCTCGCAACCCGGTATTCCGCTACAAGAACGCGACATCATCATCGAACTGAAAATATTGGCCGATGTGGGCTTGGTAGGATTTCCGAATGCCGGAAAATCTACTCTGCTATCGGTTATCACTGCGGCTAAACCCAAAATTGCCGACTATCCGTTCACCACGCTCAAACCCAATTTGGGCATCGTCCCGTACAGAGAATTCCAATCGTTTGTGGTGGCCGATATTCCCGGTATCATCGAAGGAGCTTCTGATGGTAAAGGTTTGGGACTTCGCTTTCTTCGACACATCGAAAGAAATTCGATTTTGTTGTTTCTGATTCCTGCCGATGAAAAAGACTTGAACAAAGCCTATAAAATTTTATTGGGAGAGCTCAAGAAATTTAATCCGGAGTTGTTGACAAAACCGAGGGTTATCGCCGTTTCTAAATCCGATTTGTTGGATGAAGAATTAAAAGATGAGCTTCAAAAAAGTTTGAAAAAGCAGTGGAAATTTCCTTTTCTTTTCATTTCTTCAGTTGCCCAACAAGGTCTTACGGAGTTGAAAGACAAGTTGTGGGAAATCCTCAATGAGGAATAATCAACCTAAACCGCATTTTAGGCTTTGCAAACTTTGTGACTTTTTGGTGAAAAAATAACTACAGCGGCATTAAGAAATAGCAATTGAATTTTCTATCCGCCACTTTTCAAGTATCTTTACGCATATTTGATTAAAAAATGACCAGCATACCTTTAGCCGAACGCATGCGTCCCACTTGCTTGGATGAATTTGTGGGTCAGGCACATTTGGTGGGAGAACACGGGTTTTTGCGCCAACACATCTTGAAGGGTTTTGTACCTTCTCTGATTTTGTGGGGACCGCCCGGTGTTGGAAAAACCACCTTGGCTTCGATCATTGCCAAACAATCGCAACGACCTTTTTATCAGTTGAGCGCCATCAATGCGAGCGTCAAGGATGTAAGAGAAATAATCGACAAAGCCAAGTCGGACAAAGGTATTTTTACCGCCAAAAACCCCATTCTTTTCATTGATGAAATACATCGATTCAGCAAATCACAGCAAGATTCTTTGTTGGCGGCTGTCGAGAAAGGCTGGATTACGCTGATTGGCGCTACTACAGAAAATCCGAGTTTTGAAGTGATTTCGGCTTTGTTGTCGCGCTGTCAGGTGTATGTTTTAAACGATTTTGAAAAGGCGGATATGCTTTTGCTCATCCAAAGAGCCATTGAGACGGATGCATTGTTCAAGGAAAAAGACATTCAATTAAAGGAAACCAACGCCTTGCTTCATCTTTCCGGAGGCGATGGAAGAAAGTTGCTCAACTTACTCGAATTGGTGGTGCTTGCTTCCAATGAAGAAACCATCGCGATTACAGACGAAAAGGTTTTGGAACTGGTGCAAAAAAATCCGTTGCGGTATGACAAAACCGGGGAAATGCACTACGACATTGTCTCTGCTTTTATCAAATCCATTCGCGGCAGCGACCCGAATGCTGCGGTCTATTATTTGGCTCGCATGATAGAAGGCGGTGAAGATGTTAAATTCATTGCCAGACGCATGCTTATTTTGGCTTCCGAAGACATTGGCAATGCCAACCCAACGGCTTTGATTATGGCCAACAATACTTTTCAGGCTGTAGCCGTAGTGGGTAATCCTGAGTCGCGGATTATCTTGAGTCAATGCGCTATTTATCTGGCGACTTCGCCCAAAAGCAACAGCAGCTATATGGCTATCAATCAGGCGCAAGAATTGGTCACAAAAACAGGAAATTTGCCTGTGCCACTGCATTTGCGCAACGCGCCAACCAAGCTGATGAAGGATTTAGATTACGGAAAGTCATATAAATATGCGCACAATTATGCGGGTAATTTCGCTGAGCAAAACTTTCTGCCGGACGAAATTGACGGAACGAAATTGTATGAACCCGGACAAAACCAACGGGAGTTTTCCATCCGCGAATTTCTCAAAAAACTTTGGGGGAAGAAATACGGTTATTGATTATTGCTTCTTAAACACTTTAGTTTCCGATTTTCCATTCGCATCGGTAAGTTCAATGGTTAAGTTTCCTTGCGCATCAAAATACCCGATGGTGGTTTGTTTTTTGTAAGTCGTTAGGAAGATACCGGGTTGCCCGGTGGGTTTGAGCGTGGCAATCATTCCGTAATTGACCACATCGTCTATCACTGATTTTTTGTATAGTTCAAATCCTTTGTCGTTGGGTTTCAACATATAGGAATCACCATCGGCGACCATGTCAACAATGGAAGTTTCTACCACCGGAATGACGGCGTTTGCAGCGGGCGTTTGCACAACGATTTGCTGTTGAACAGTCTGTGGTTGGTAATTTTGCTGTTGAACTACATTTTGTGCGCCCGGCAATACGTTTTTAGTGATTGCAGCATTGTAGTTGTATTTGTAATCGACTGCATCCAAAGACTGCAAGGCGTTGCGAAGCGATTCTTGGTAAGACTGTCTGAAATCTTTCGAGTTGCTCGAACCTTCTTCGGACATAAAAACCGCTTGGTTGTTGCAATTGATTAAATCTACATTGGTTTTGCTCGAAAACATAGTCGATTTGTTTCTCACTTGTGCTTTCAAAGCCAAGCAGTTGTTAACGGCTAATTCTGGGGGAAAATTCTCATCGTTGAAATAAACCTCAAATCCTTTTTTCTCTAAGTATTGTTTGAGCAACGAATTGAGCATGTACTTATCCGGTTCGTTCAAAAAATCGAACTGATGCGGGACAATTACATATTTAAAATCATTGATATTTGATTGACCGAAAGTGTGTAGGCTAAAGGTAAGGATTAGCGCAATAAGAACATTCTTCATGGTGGAGGTAGATTATTTGTAGGATGTTTTTAAATAGTATAAAGGAAAAACAATTCGGCTAATGTATTAATTTTTTCAATTTAAAGGTATGTTTTTAACAAGCCGAGGTGATTTATTTCCAATGTTTTCATTTTGATACTTGAATCTTTTGGATTGTAAAAAATGGCACGCATTCCAAAATCCAATGCGCCCAATATATCAGCTTCCAAATTGTCTCCCACCATTATACTATGGTTTGGTTTTGAGCCTGCAGTTGTGACGGCATATTCGAAAATTTTCGGATTTGGTTTTTTTACACCCGCAGCCTCGGAGGTAATGATGTGATTGAAGTAGTTTTCAATTCCTGAGCCTTTTATTTTTTTGGATTGGATGTGGTCAAAACCGTTGGTGATGATGTGAAGTTTGTATTTGGGTTTGAGGTATTCCAAAACGTCCAATGCGCCGTCAATCAGGTGATTGTGCGCAGTTAGGTTTTCCAAATATTCCAATGAAAGCGCATGTATCATCGGGTCGGAAACGTTTCTGTTTACGGCTGCAAAAGTGTCTTTCAGCCGGTGGTAGCGCAAGTCTTCCGAGTTTATTTTGTCTTCGCGATACAGCTTCCAGTATTGATCATTGATGGCTTCATAGTGTGTCAAAAACGCATCCAAATCAAGTTTTATTTGGTGTTTTTTAAACAAATAGAAAAAGGCGAGTTTTGAGTTTTTATCAAAGTCCCAAAGCGTGTGATCTAAATCAAAAAAAACATCGGTGATCGGATTCAATTGCATAATTGTTTTAATAATTTTATATAGCTGGCACGCCATCCACGCCAATGATCCATTTGGCTAAACGTATAATTGTGAAATACGGTGATAAAAGTACCGTGATTTGCTTTTACTATTTCTAATAAAGATGTTAATTTTTTATTACGCTCCGATATGGAGTCAATTTTTTGCAGAGCGGCATCTAATGCACAGAAGGGAAACACTTTCAATGGCGTTTGGATTTCGTAGCCCAAATCATAAAAATAAAATGGAAATGAAGTGCTGGCTCTAAAACCTAAATGTGTTGCATATCCCATGGTGTAGTCTTCACGGATTTCTAATTCGATTAATTTTCGATACGTTTCCGGTAAGTTGAGCTTGGTGAATGATTGCCTCACCCTATCTGTTTTTCGGTGGATGATATTTTCCAAACGTTCCTTTTCCACACGCATTTTATTGGCATCATTTTGTGCCAAAAAAGAAATTTTAAGTCCGACACTTGCCTTGTCTGCCAAATCCTTGATGAGTAGTTTGAACTTTGGCTCGCTTATACTCAGGCTTTTATCATACGCGCTGATTTCGGATAGTAAAAAGAAGAAGCGAATCTCGACCGGATATTTTTCGTGTTCGCCCAATATCCATTCATAGATGTCGTACGGATCGTTTCGCAACCGAAGATGAACCAATGCTCTTCGCCACAAATGATTGAATTTCAATTGATAGATGTTTTTGGAAATTTCAATCAAATTTCTCAATACACTTTTGCAGCGGTAAGCGTAGGCTTCGGGAATATCCAAAATGCTGATTGCTTTGAATGCAGGGCTTTCAAAGACTTTTTCGGGGAATTTGGCTTGTAAAATTTCCTTGAATTTTAGCGCCCAAATATCCACCACCGGAATTTCCAAAAAATTATTTTTTCCGGCAATGCCTTCGCCAACGGGAAATCGTCCGAATTCATCTTTGACATGCGGAAGATATTCTTCGTATCGACTGAGTAGATAGAAACTAGCTGCAAAAATATCAAATGGGATTGCGCTTTTTTCCCCGACTGAGAAAAAACAGGGCGTATCGTCCCAATTATCAATGTGAATTTCGATATCTGAAATTCCTCTGTCAAAAAGCAAATCATGGTTTTTTACAAATAATTCATTGCCCAAAGCTTGTTTGGAATACGACATTTTCAGGTCATCATGGGCAACAAAATCCTCAACCCGCGAAGTAAATTCAACCGGAATGTTTAATATTCGCACACAAATTTGCCGAAAGATATAAACCAATCGAGGGGTGATTTTGTGGCTGTAAATGAGTAGCGGCAAGGTGAAGCGATTTTAGATTAATGAATTATGAATTATGAATTGTGAATTGTGAATTGTGAATTGTGATTTACGAATTGTGAATTAATTATTTACTGTTTTTTGATTACGGGGTAACGAGTTTAAAAAATTTGTCTATTGCCTACCTGCCTGCCGGCAGGCAGGTTGCCTATTGTCTTCGGGCTTCTCACATCAACCCTTCATCGGAAAAACTATAATATTTATTACCCCCGACTATAATATGATCCAGCACCCGAATATCCAAATTTTCGCCGGCTTTTTGAAATTTTTGTGTCAGGCGTTTGTCCGATTCGCTCGGAACTAAGTTTTCGGTCGGGTGATTGTGGCAAAGTATCATCGACGTTGCGCTCAATTCTAAGGCTTTTCTGAAGGCCAAACGAACATCAACTGTGGTCGTGCTGATGCCGCCTTTGCTGAGTTGTTCGGTTCGGATGATTTTGGTAGCCTGATTCAGATAAAGTACCCAAAACTCTTCATGTGGCAAATCGGAAAGCAGGGGTTCCATGATTTGAAAAACATCTCGGCTGGTGGTGACTTTTTTTCGTTCGATGCTTTCTGTGTTTTGTCGGCGTCTTCCCAATTCGAGTGTAGCGGCGATGCTGATGGCTTTGGCTTCGCCGATTCCTTTGAATTGCATCAACTGCTCGAGGGTGAGTTTGCCGAGTTCGTTCAGGTTGTTTTCTACTTTGGCCAAAATCCGTTTGCTCAAATCCACCGCCGATTCGTTTCTACTGCCCGAACCAATCACGATGGCAAGCAATTCTGCATCGCTCAGGCTGGTTTTGCCTTTCTGCGCTAATTTTTCTCGCGGTCGGTCGTCTTCAGACCATTGTTTAATCGATAGATTTTGGGAGCTGGGATCCATTTCGATAAGCTTGTAAACAAATATAGTGGCTTTTTGGGAGAAAAAGTTCAACTTAATCGAGTGTGTTTAGAAAACGGGACTTGCAATCGTTTATTTTTATAAATCACCTGTTTCAAATATCATGGATTTCTTGATAAAAACAGTCGTTTCGAAAACTTGATTTTTACACTTAAGATTAGATCATTTAATATTTAATCAATTTGCGGACAAAAGTTCCTTCTGTTGAGTCTATCACGAGAATCAGTAAACCTTTATAGTTATTGTTTATTTCAATTTCGAATTTGTTGTTTTTAGGAGAGCTGTCTTCGAAGATAATTTGACCTAAAGTGTCGTAAATTTTAATTTTTCTGATACTTACAAAACTGGAAATATCTATGGTAAACCTATTTTCAAAGGGATTTGGAAACACCATCAATCTATCACTTTTAGATATGTCTTCCAATGATAAGGTAGCAGTACCCTGCTTAATTTGATTTATTTGATTGATGTTGACATTCGTGAAGTTTTCAAATTTTCCGTCAGGCCATCTGACTTTGACATTGTCAATACTAGAAGCAATTCCCAAACCAAACTCAAGAGGTAAACTGTTAAATGATCCTCTTCCTGCGCCACCGCTCACTTCTTTTACGGTAGTGAGTCCTCCTGCTGTAATTTCTACTCTGGCTCCAATTGCATTTACGTTACTGTTGAAACCCAATACACTATTAATCACACCTTCCAAATCAAGCGTTACCCAATTATTTGAATTGACGGAATCATTTCTCCATAATTTGGTGTCAACACCTGGGCCGCCGGTTAAAATCACATCTTGGTCGCCATCGTTGTCATAATCAGCAAATGCCACGCCTCTTGCGTCCCAAGTGATGTTTCCTAAAACGCTATTCGTAATATCCTGAAATGTTGTTCCATTAATGTTCCTAAAAAGGATGCTTTGTGTGGATGATGGATCAAACCCATTCGAAACAAAGAAGTCCTCAAATCTATCATTGTCTATGTCCCCAACATTGCAACTAATTCCCCAACCGGAAGTGTCTTCTGTGCCGGTTTCAATGGTTTTATCGAGGAAAGTGAGATTACCTTGATTTTGATAAAACGCATTGGGTTGAAAAGGAGGAGGAGGTGTCGTTCCCGGTGCGTGCGGCCATGTAGTCCAATACAAATCCATGTCTAAGTCGTTGTCGTAATCGAACGAAATAACCCCCATGCCAAGTCCAACTTGGTTAATTCCAGCGGTGCTTGATATGTCAGTAAAATTTCCTGTCCCGTCATTTAAATATAATTTGTTTGAAACAGAAGACCTATTACCGGTGAAAATGTCTATCCAACCATCGTTGTTAATATCTGTCGGAACCACGCCGATATCTAAACTGTTTTCATTAATGCCTACGCTGCTTGAGACATTTTGAAACTGAAAATTACCTAAATTCTTATATAAAAAATCATTTGCGGAACTGGCTACATAAATATCTAAAAGCCCATCTCTATTGTAGTCTAATAGTGAAACACCCCTTTTTCGGGTGGTGTTGTCTGTGATGTTGGATTGTACTCCCAAAATAGATTGAAATGAGTAGTTTGAAGCTACACCTAAGTTCCTGTAAAGCAAATCGGGATTTATACCATCTACAGATACGAGGAAAATATCCAAGTTTCCATCGTTGTCAAAATCACCAAAGACACATCCTGTCGTAGGAAATGAATCAGTTAAACCTACAGCAATACTCACATCAGTAAATACATCATTTCCATCATTCCGCATTAATTTAGATTGCCCGTTAGTAGATAAAAAAATGTCCTGATCACCGTCATTATCATAGTCGCCCCATGCGATAGATTCAACTGTTTCAGCATTGAAAGACAAACCTGCCGTAGCGGTAACATCCGTGAATACTGTTTGCGCTTGTGTGCGAATCAAACTCAAACCTGCAAAAAGAAGTAATAAGTAATTTAATTTCATAGTTTTTTTGTATTGAGTGTTTGTCTAAATAAAAAAACATTAACCAAATGTAACTAAAAAACAATTTTTTATAAAACGAATTTCTGCTTTAATTCTTCAAAATTCACCCCACCATAATTTCCGCTACTCATCAGTAGCCAAACATCATCTTGCGGATTTTGATTGTCGAGAAAGGTGCGAAAAGAAGTAGCTTCCGTAAAAACGATTAAATCTTCTCTCCCGAATGCGCTTCGTATTTCATCGGGCGAAATAGGTACCATGTTTTTGATTTTCAAAGCTTCCAAATCGTAAAAAACGACCGCCACATCTGCTGCTTGCATGCTGTTTCGATATTGCTCCAGAAACACCGGATTCAGACTGCTGTACGTATGCAATTCAAAACAAGCGGTTACTTTTTTGTCTTTAAATTGCGCTTTTACGGAATTGACGGTGGCTGTAACTTTGGAGGGCGCATGCGCAAAATCTTTAAATACGGTCAGTTGCTTGGTTTCTACCATTTTTTCCAAACGTTTTCCGGCACCGCTAAAGCTAGCGATGGCCTCGTAAAACATTTCTTCATCGATGCCCAAATGGAGACAAATCCATTGCGCACCCGCCAAATTACTCAGGTTGTGCTTGCCAAAAACTTGTAGTGGAACCGTGCCAAAAGCTGTGTCTAAATTGGTTTTCCCGTTTTCGATGTGACTTTCGGGGGTGTGATACGGATGTTTTCGGATATAAACTTCGCTGTTTTCTACCATTACTTTTACGGTTGGGTCTTCTTCGTTGTAAACCAAAATCCCTCCTGGCACTATTTCTTTGATAAATTGCCTGAAAGTATCGACATACTCTTCAAAGGTTTTAAACACATTGATGTGATCCCAAGCAATACCGCTAATCAAAGCGATATTGGGCTTGTAATGCAAAAATTTTGAACGACTGTCTAAAGCAGAGCTCAAATATTCATCGCCTTCAAAAATGGCAAAATCATTTTCGTTCGTCAAATGGACTAATGGTGCATTTCTGTTTTGCAAGGCACCTGCCATGTAGTCCACTTCTTTGCCGTGGTAATCAAGTACGTGCAAAATCATAGAGGTAATGGTGGTTTTGCCGTGCGATCCGCCGATAACTACGCGGGTTTTGTTTTTTGATTGCTCGTACAGAAATTCAGGATAAGAGAAAATATGGATTCCTGACTCAATCGCCTTCAGCAGTTCGGGATTGTCTTTTTTGGCATGCATACCGAGGATTACCGCATCGAGTTGGTCGTGGATTTTTTCGGGAAACCATCCGAAGGTTTCCGGCAGTAAACCTTTGGCTGCTAAGTTTGATTTTGAGGGTTCAAAAATCACATCATCGCTTCCCGTGACGACATCCCCTTTTTCATGCAAAGCCAACGCCAAACCGTGCATGGCACTTCCTCCGATGGCTATAAAATGATATGCTGGCATTTTTGAGTTTTAAGTGTTTGGTTTTGAGTGTTTAGTTTTGAAACTGTAACAATATAACATTTTCAAATTAACACATTTTCAAATTGATTCTTTGTCTAACTACTTCATACAAAATAGCTCCGCAAGCAACCGATACGTTCAGCGATGCGATGTTCCCTGTGATGGGAAGCGAAGCTTTTTCGTCTGCTAATTTTAAGATAGATTCCGAAACACCTTTGTCTTCCGCGCCCATGATGATAGCCAAGGATTCGGTCAGGTTGAGGTCGTAAATCTTTTGATTTGTTTTTTCGGTGGCGGCGATTATTTTTATATCTGAACTTTGCAAGTAAAAGACGGCGTCTTTCAGATGATCTACTTTACAGACGGGTATAGAATACAACGCACCTGCCGAAGTTTTGATGGCATCTGCATTGACGGGTGCACTGCCGTTTTTTGGAATGATGATGCCGTCTGCACCCACACATGCTGCCGTTCGGGCAATGGCACCGAAGTTGCGCACATCGGTCACGCCGTCGAGGAGCAGGAGCAGAGCGGGTGTTGCTTTTTCAGCAACTTGTTCGAGCAGTTTCTCGATGGTAATATAAGATATTTCGGATACGACCGCTACTGCACCTTGGTGGTTTCGGTCGCCGAGTTTGTAGAGTTTTTCTTCCGGCACATAGGAAACGGATACACTTTTGCGGTTTGCCAAGTTTGTCAACTCTTTGTAGAGTTCACTTTGAAGCCCTTTTTTAAGGTATATTTTTTCTATTTCTTTACCGGCGTTGAGTCCTTCCATGATGGCCCGAATGCCGTAGATGGTTTGTGTTTCTTTTTGCATGGGGCAAAGATAAGGAATAAAAAAGGCTGCCATAAGACGGACTGTGCATAAAATAAAAAAACAAGATGTTTCATCTGTTCTTTTTTATTTGCCAACCGACGGGTAGGTTTTTTAATGGTCAGTTGCCTGCCTTTTCGGCGTTTAGATGTTTCATTGTCCCTTTAGGGACGGCATATCGGTAGAAAATCATACAAACATGAACCGGCGTGCCGTCAGGTACGCTATATGAAGCTCGGAGAAATGCGTGTTAATGCGCAACATATCACATTTCGATTGGTTTAAAAATGTACAGTTGATTAAATTTGATCTCATGTGTTTTCAAAAGCTCAAGATATTCTTCCCCGAACGTTTTTGTTTTATGATGATTTTCCTGATTCTGAATGTATGTAATGACTCTGGGCAATTGTGATTTAGAATAAGAAAATGCGCCATAACCTGCCTGCCAGGAAAATTTTCCTTTTGTGAATCCTTTCTGATTTATCCATTTCGACGAATCTTGTTTGACCTGTTTTATTAAATCAGATAGAGCTTGTACAGGGCTCATCCCAAATAAAAGGTGAATATGATCCGGCATGCCATTAATTTGTAGCATTTTGTGCCCGTTATGCTGAATTATTCCGGTAATGTATTTATACAAATCATCTTTCCATTTGGGTTGGATAAGGCTCTGCCGGTTCTGGACTGCAAAAATGGTTTGAATATGTATTTGTGTATAGGTGTTGGCCATAATAATCTTTATAGATGTTGTACCTGACGGCACAACGGGAGATTTTGGTTTTCTTCGGTTCTACCCATATACCGTCCCTAACGGGACGAACCGCGCCAATCACTATTGAGTTCTTTCGCACAGTTTTCATGGAAGATAAAGATAATAAATACCAACAATTAATGTGAATTAAATTAAAGGTGAATTTCTTCCCTGTTCGAGCCTTGAATTCACTATCTACCCGTGGAAAAAAGGGCGTAGATGGTTTGTGTTTCTTTTTGCATGGGGCAAAGATAAGGAATAAAAAAACCACCCGGCTAATGGGTGGTTTAAGTTATTTTATTTTAAAAAACAATTATTTTGGACATATACTCAAGACTACTTCGCCAGGAGTTGGAGGAGGTCCAGGAAGACCGCCTCTAGCAACCACATCACCATCTAAAAAGATTGTAAAAATGTGTTCAGCTTCAAAACTACCGGGGGTATAAACTATATTGAAAGAAGTGGTTCCTGGAGCTATAGTAAATTCAAAATTTGTACCGCTTCCCGTTGCAGTTATAACGGTAGAAACACCATCTATTGTTACAGTCATGAAAGCACCATCCCAACCATCTCCGTAGTCATCAACAAGCTCAAACTTGTAAAGTCCTGGGACTGGCACTAATGGGATACAGGCAATGTTTGCGAAATACCGATAGGGAGATCTAAAGAATGATGATGAAGCTACATTGCTGGCAACATCCGTAAAGGTAATTGTCCGTCCGTCCGTCAGGTTTAGTGCCAAGCGTATCACAAACCTATCGCCACCAGTAAAATCTCCCGATGCCAAGCTTAACGCTGTTGATATTTCACTTAACGTAATTTTGAGAGTTGTTCGTGGAAGTTTAAACTCATCGATTGTGAATTCACTGGCGTCAATCGTTTTAAGTTGAACTTCAGACCCAACCGAAACAAAACTTTTTCCGTCTTCACTTGGTTTTTGGAGCGATACAAAAACATCGACAGATTCCATCAAACCACCGTCTTCAATATCTTGTTCTTGGAACACCAAAGAAAATTCGGAATTAGAATCAAACGCATTGTATGTACCGCTTTCCAAGTTGATTGTTCGCAGTACGGCTCCTCTTTCAATGGTATTTAGCACGTCTTGGCCAATCGTTGCATCGTCACTCGAGCAGGCTCCTAAAGCCAGAATGAGTGTTGCAATTATATAGATTTTAAATTTTTTCATAATTAAACATTTTAAATTTCATCTGAATTAATTAGCAATTGGGAATCCCGGTGAAGCTGGGTTGTTATCCCAAAATACTTGCGTGGTTACGTTTTGACGTTGTTGGATATTCAAATTGTTATTTGCAGAATTTGCAGAATATCTGAAAGAACGAATGAAGCCACCCGGATTTGGCTCTCTGTTGGGTTGCAAAGTAGTTGGAAATCCGGTTCTTCTATAGAAGTTGTAGCCTCCTAATCCATTGCCGTAAGTTGCAATAAAATATTGTTCAGCCAAGATATTCCACTTATCTGTATTTGTGCCATTATCAAAAGAGCTGTCGATAAATTCTTCAAAATCTTGAACATCCCCTGTAGTTGCAAAGTAGTTAGGATTTGCATCTGGATCTTTAGTTGCAAATGGGAACACTTTATCGAAAGATTTTGAAATGCCTTCAAGTATGAATCCTTTGGCTTGTGTAGGGTTGTTGTTGACTAAAGCAACCTCTGCGCGCATAAAATCAACCCATCCTGCCAATAAAATAGGTTGGATTCCTGCTCCTTTACCACCTCCATTTTCGTCAACATCTTCAAAACGGTTATCGTCAAACATGCCAGCCACAGGATACACTCCCCACGTTGTGCGCAAAAATCCATCCGGTGGGATACCGTCACTATCACCATGATCTCGTCCCCAATAACCGTCAGGTAGTCCGCAAAATGTGAAGCCACCGTCTATATAATGTTGCGGAGGTGTTTCCAAAGAACAAGATAATGTTTCTTCGTTAGAAGGGATTCCATCTTGACCGGGAGTCGCGCTCACTTGTCTGTAAAAATAATAACGTGTTCTTGGGTCATTGGTTGTAATCATTGTGTTCATGAGCCAGTTTGACATATAATCTCCGGCTCCGGTTGGCGTGTAGTTAGAGCCAAATTCGGGATGACGCGTGTCCGGTTGAACGGCATTGGTACCATATTGAAAAACGAAATCATCATCGGAAGAACTGATATAGTTTTCTGAATTAACTATCGCCTGAAACTTATTTAGCGCATCCGAATCAACCAATCTTGTTTGAAGATATATCTTCATTTTTAAAGTATTGGCTAATTTAACCCATTTTGCCCATTTTTTATTATAGTAAAAATCGATAGGTGGATCTTCAAAATTGTCATCTCTGGTAAAGTTAACAATGGCTTTATCAAGTAAATCTAAAGCGACGGCATAAACATCAGCTCCGGAATCTAATTTAGGATTCAGTATTTCAGGGGCTTGTATTGCTTCGGAATAAGGCACATCACCAAAAAAATCAACGAGTATCGTGAGAACATCCGCTTCAATCACTTGTGCGATGGCGAGTGCACGAAATTGTTTATTCTCTTCGGCTGGAACTTGCATTGCCCTGATGTCTGCTAAGATGTTTTGATAAGCCAATTCCCATTCAAAATCGAGGCTTGTAGGTGAAAATGCATTGACATATTGTCTGTCCTGCATGGCTATCTGTCGAATGGGTTGTGCAGCATCAAAACCATACAAATTAATTAAACGCGCATAATCCAGTTGAATAGCGTTGGTAAATAAATTTACATCACCCTGATCATCCTTGAGGAAGTTGGGGTTATCGCGAATGTCTAATTCGGTGGTTTCACATCCACTAAATAGTATTCCCGAAGCTAAAATTCCGAGGAAGTATTTGAATATTTTTTTCATTTCTTAAAATTTTATTTATTAGCTGTTTAGAAAGAGGCTTTTAAACTCAGACCATATCTTCTGGAACTTGGGCCGTTTAAAAAATCAAACCCGGAGCCGTTTCCGACTCCTGTTCCTGCTACATTCGGGTCAAAGTTTGTCCCGTCCGGAGTGTTGATGGCATCATACCAAAGGTTGAATCCGGAAGCTGTTATTGACAATGAACCAAAAGGTGTTTTGTCCAAGAATCTATTGGGTAGGGAGTAGCTTAGGGATACTTCTTGCAAACGAATGGTTGTTCCATCATAAACTTGCAACTCACTCGGACCAAACAAAATATTGTCAAAAAAGAAACCAGAGTTGTTGATGGCAACGGTATTTGGTTGACCGGTAGTGGACTGAATACCCGGAAGTATAAACGTTTCTCTGCGGTTTTGTGTATCTGTCGTTAACCCTCTACCCAAAAGTGTTGCGATTGTTTGAGAATACACATCTCCTCCTTGTCTGTAGTTTACCAAAACGTTTAGGGAGAAGTTTTTGTAAGTAAAAGTATTAGAAAAATTCACCACATAATCGGGATTTGGATCTCCGATGACAAATAATCCTTCATCAAAAACATAATTTCCTTCACTGTCAATTAAAGGAAGACCTTGGTCGGTTCTAGCGATGCGACTACCCACAAGAACACCAAGAGGCTGGTCGTCGATTGCTGCATTCCCCAAGTTTGAAAAGCCATCAAAAACCAGAACATTACTATCCTGACCCAAATCGGTCACACGTGTTTCGTTGACGGTGTAATTCGTGTTGAATTTCCAACCAAATCCTTCTTTGTCTTTGGATTTGAAAATGTCTATGCCAAGGTCTATTTCGACACCTTTTCCTTGAATTTCTCCTACGTTGGTCTGAGTGACGTTAAAACCTGAAGCCGGATCTAAATCTTTATCGACAATTAAATCCTCCGTGATACGATAGTAGGCAGACGCTTCAAATGAAATCCGGTTGTTTAACCAGTTTGATTCTATACCAACTTCGTATTCTTTGAGCCTCTCGGCTTTTAAATCGGGGTTGCCAAGTCTCTCTGACGTAGTATTAATGACCACATCTTTATTATCATCATCTTTATTTTTAAATCTTTGTGTTTCCAAAATTAAGGTTGAGGCAACAGGGAAGCCCGTTGGGAAACTGGCCGATTCGCCATATCCCGCTCTTAATTTTAGAAAATTAACGACTTTGCTGTTTTTCATCCAGTCGAAAGCGGTTGTAGGGATAAATGAAAGGCTTGTTGATGGATAAAAAACAGATCGCTGATCCACATTAAGGTTAGAAACCCAGTCATTTCTACCTGAAACGGTTAGGTATATCCAACGTTTGTAGTCAAAATCTGCCTGTCCGTATGCCCCAACTATATTTCTTTCTTGAGAAAACTGAATTTCATTCTGAGTAGCAAAATTGAAATGGCGATTTACACCGAAAACTTGTTGACCCAAGCTCGAAACTCCATTGCGGTCAAATATCTCTCTTCTCGTTGTTGCTCCCACATTGAAAGTGGCACCTATATTTTCGGTGATTTGGTATTGACCGGTCAAGATAAAGTTGTGATCCCAGATGGTGTTGGTGTTTGTCCAAGTTCTTAAGAAACCGCTGCGGGTTGCTGCATCATCACTTATCCCACCTTTGTTTTGTTGGTCAAGGTTGTCTTCACTATAAACATCAATACCCAAACGATAGGTCAAGTTTAAATTGTCATTAATCTTATAATCGATTGCACCGTTTCCAAATACACGATTGGTAACCTGGCCCGTTTTGGTGTTGGCTACCGTCCATAATGGATGCTGAATGCTGTTGTTCTGACGATAAAAGACGCTACCACCGGTTATCGGATTTTGGAAAGGAATCCCCATCAAATCTACTGATCGTGGCGTAAAGAACACGTTTGAGAAAACGGATGAACCACCACCTAATACGGTGTTACCGTCACCGGCAGCAACCGGAGGCGAAACGAAGTCGGTACGGGCGTAGTTTAAAGTACCGCTCACCGTTAATCGGTTAGACAACTCGGCACGTCCGCCCAATCCAAAAGTGTTTCTAAGCAATTTGTTTTCGCGGGTAAAACCTTTGTCTTCAAGATTACTCAAGCTCAGGTTGAAGCTCATCTTACCATCATTTGATTTTCCTGAAAAATTCAGGGCGGTGTTGCTCACCTGACCGGTTCTGAAAAAGCGCTCGGCATTTTGGTAAGGTTTGTATTCATAGCGTACATCGGCAAATTCAGGAAATGCTTGGCGAATTCCAGTAGAAAGTGCAGCAGTTGCAAATGGATGTCGGACAGTTCCATCAGCAGCGATGGCTGAGCTGGTTCCAAAACCATCGATGCCGTCTTTTCTAAAGGCGGGACCCCAGTTGCTGAAAAACCAACCAAATGCTTGGTCAAAACCATTACCAAATTCATTCTGATAGTCCGGCAAGGAAGCAATTTCTGTTTGGAAAAACGAAGTAGTTAAGGTTGCTTCAAATTTCTTGTTGCTGTTGATACCAGCCATGCCGTTTTTGGTGGTAATGAGGATAACTCCGTTACGACCTTGAGTGCCATATAGGGTTGCAGCAGCAAGACCCTTTAGAATATTGACACTTTCAATGTTGTTCGGATCGAGGTCAAGAAACCTACTGGAACCATTATTCCCATCAACAAAATTGTTTGAACTATTGTTGTCAATGTCACCCGCAGTGTTTGTGTCACTTGAGAAAGGCACACCATCCACAATAAACAAGGGCTGGTTACTTCCGCTAAAGGAGGACAAACCCCGGATGATGATGCTGGTACCCGAACCGGAAATACCGCTTTGTTGGGTAATCTGTACACCGGAGGCTTTGCCTGAAAGCACACGTCCGATGTCACCTTCCGCACGTTGTTCAAGACGATCGCTGCCTACTTCGGCAACGGCATATCCCAACGCTTTCTTTTCGCGTTTAATACCTTGAGCAGTTACAATGACTTCTTCAAGTTGCAAACCTTCTTCTAGTGAAACATTCACAGTGTTTGAAGCTCCGACGGTAACGGTTTTAGATTCCATACCGACATAGCTGAACACCAATACATCGCCCACACTCGCTTTGATGGCAAATTTACCGTCAAAATCGGTTTGCGTTCCGGTGGTTGAGCCCCGAACAACAACACTTGCCCCGGGTAAGGGCTGGCCGCTGGATTCGGTAACTGTACCAGAAACTGTTTTCTCTTGTGCAAAGGTCATCTGCACAACCAACGCTAAGAGCAGCGTCAGAATTCCTCTAAATTTTGTTCTCATTTTTAAATTATTTGAATTAGCTAATCGCAAAAGTCATAATAAAAAGTTAATAATACAACTATTATACAAAAAAAAAGTTAATTAATTTTTCGGAAATATTGAATTTAAGGTGCGTTTACTTGAGAATATCTCAAAAACGTGCGTTTAAGCTGATGTGGACCTTTGATTCAGAAAAGTTAAATTCTGAATTTTTTGATTTTCCGATGGCATAATTGAGTCTGAGGATGCCGGCTCGGGTAAGTAATCCTATTCCAAACCCGAAACTAATCAAATTATCTCTGAGCTGGGTAACTTCGTTTTCCAAATAGGCAAAGTCTGTGATCGTGTTCAGATAAAGCGCATTGGAAACCACATATTGATATTCTGTGTTTACGACACTGTAAGTAGTGGCTGCCAATATGTTTTCGCTGAAACCGCGAATGGAGTTGATGCCGCCAAATCGGAAAGTTTCATTTTCAAAATAGTTGGGAGACAATAAAATTTCGGAGGTGTTTCTAAAAAATAATTTGTTTCGCTCATTCAGGCTGTATTGATAGAAGCCCCTGAATCCAAATCTTTGTTGCGCACTTTTTTCGGATTCGGAGTTGCGGTTTCCAAACTCGGTGTTGACAACCAAACTCAATTTTCGCGGAAAAAAAAGATTGTCCGGCTGGGTGATTTCATAACTCGCATCCAAATTAAAAAAAGTAGCGTCCAAATCTTGAACCGAGTTGATGACAATATCCCTCAAATTATTCGACTCGTATTGTTTGATGCCGCCGGATAATCGGATGCGATCGTTCAGTTGGTAAGTAAGGTTAAATTTTCTATCCACATTCACGTAGGTAGAGTCTTGCCTGAACAAAGATAAAGAAAGTTTGGCTCCGAAAGGCGCGTTGAAAAAATAGGGAATATCTACATCAACCATAAAACGGGTTTGATCGTTTCCGTCGTCTTTCCAAAACAAGTTAAAAGTTTCGCCTCTGTTTAAGGTGTTGTTCAATCTAAAATCGATGGTGCCGTTGAGGGTCAAATCGCCGGTGTCTTGATCGTTTGAAAAGCCCAGGAATCCGTCGAATGAGCTGCTTTTGGTTTTCTCAAGGTAAAGATAAACAACGGTCGAATCGGCGGTAAACAGTATTTCGGGTGGTTTGGTCTGACTTACAAACGGCAAACTCCGCAATTGTTCAGATTTTCGGATAATCTCATCCTTAGATACTTTTCTCCCGGTTTTAAGACCGGCATAATAACGTATAAAATTTTGCGGAAAGTTTTCATAACCTTTCACCACGATTTTGTCGATGGTGCGCATTTCGTTCATTTCCGCATTGAGTGTAGCCAGCACCCATCCATCTTTGGTTTCGATGTTTTTCAATTGAACCTGCGCAAATGAAAAGCCTTTTGCTTCGTAGTGACGGCTGATGGCATTCAGCACAATTTCCGAATTTTCGATGGGAATGACAAAAAACGTCTCTGTCATATTTTTTGAATATTGACGGAGGAAAGATTGATCGAGCAAGTCTTTGTTGTAAAAAACTTTTAATTGACGGAAGCGTTTTCCCAAATCCAAATGAGACACAAACAGCGAATCGCCTAAATTTTTGAAGCTGATTTCCGTGAGATTTAAATAACCTATATTAATAAGGAGTTTTGAAAAGGAATTTTTTTCCTTCTCGAGTTCACTGAAATTCACAAATGATTTTTGATACCTAACCGAATCGATGGTTTTGTTTTGCGCGTCGCTCGTGCCATCTATTTTTAATCTCAAAGTTTGACCTGCGCCGATTTGAGGGAGTAAGGTTGATAACAAAAGCAGTAAGACGAAAAGCGGATTTTTGGTAGTCAAGCGCGAAGTTTTGAGCGTTGTAAACTTAACGCAAAAAACCAAAAAAAATATATGTTTAAATTTTTTTTTGAAGAAGCGAATAAAATAAGTGAATAAGCATTTGAAAAATTAAATTTAATTTCTACATTTGCAACCCCCTAAAAAGAGGGAATTAAATTCAATATTTTTAATTACATTATGCCAACAATTTCACAGTTAGTACGAAAAGGAAGAGCCAGCATTACCAAGAAGAGTAAATCGGCTGCTTTGGACTCGTGCCCGCAACGAAGGGGTGTATGTACGCGTGTTTACACCACCACGCCCAAAAAACCAAACTCAGCGATGCGCAAAGTTGCGCGTGTGCGTTTGACCAATGGCAACGAGGTGAATGCGTATATCCCCGGAGAAGGACACAACCTCCAAGAGCACTCGATAGTATTGGTAAGAGGCGGAAGGGTTAAAGATTTGCCGGGCGTTAGATATCACGTTGTTCGGGGAGCGTTAGACACTGCCGGTGTCGCCAACCGCAAACAAAGAAGATCTAAATACGGTGCAAAACGCCCCAAAGATAAAAAGTAACATTTAACCATTTAATGTAAGTCATGAGAAAAAGACAGGCAAAAAAGAGACCTCTTTTGCCGGATCCCAAGTTTGGAGACCAACTGGTAACCCGGTTTGTAAACAACTTGATGTGGGACGGTAAAAAATCGGTGGCATTTGATATATTTTACGATGCAATGGCTATCGTGGAAACAAAAAAGCAAGATGCCGAGAAATCAGCAGTTGATATTTGGAAAGACGCACTTTCCAATGTAATGCCTCACGTAGAGGTAAGAAGCCGCCGCGTAGGTGGTGCAACATTCCAAATCCCGATGCCCATTCGCGCAGATCGAAAAGTTTCGATGGCGATGAAATGGCTCATTCTTTATGCGAGAAAACGCAACGAGAAATCGATGGCGCTTAAATTGGCGTCAGAAGTGCTTGCTGCGGCTAAAGAAGAAGGTGCGGCTGTTAAAAAGAGAATGGACACCCATAAAATGGCAGAAGCTAACAAAGCATTCTCTCACTTTAAGTTCTAATATTTCCAATAAATTATCATGTCTAGAGATCTCAATTACACAAGAAATATAGGAATTGCCGCTCACATCGATGCCGGAAAGACCACCACAACCGAAAGGATTTTATTCTACACCGGGGTGAGTCATAAAATCGGTGAAGTACACGATGGAGCTGCAACCATGGACTGGATGGAGCAGGAGCAGGAGCGGGGAATTACCATTACTTCTGCCGCCACAACTTGTACCTGGAATTTTCCAACTGAGCAAGGCGCAACACTTCCAGATACTAAGCCTTACCACTTTAACATCATCGATACTCCGGGTCACGTTGACTTTACCGTTGAGGTAAACCGTTCATTGCGTGTGCTTGATGGGTTGGTATTTTTGTTCAGTGCTGTTGACGGTGTTGAGCCGCAATCTGAAACCAACTGGAGATTGGCAGACAATTATAAAGTGCCAAGACTCGGGTTTGTAAACAAAATGGACAGACAGGGTGCAAACTTTTTGGAAGTTTGTAAACAAGTGCGTGAGATGTTAAAATCTAACGCCGTACCCATTGTATTGCCAATCGGTGAAGAAGAAAATTTCATAGGAATTATCGACTTGGTTAAAAACAGAGCCGTCATTTTTCATGACGAAAACTTTGGCTCAACCTATGATGTGGTCGATATTCCGGAAGATATGAAGGAGGAAGTTGCCCTTTTTAGAGGTCAACTCATCGAAGCGGTTGCGGATTACGATGAAAGTTTGTTAGAGAAATTTTTTGAAAATCCGGATTCTATCACGGAAGATGAAATCAACATCGCCTTGCGAAAAGCTGCGATTGACATGAGCATCATCCCGATGATTTGCGGGTCTTCCTTCAAAAATAAAGCCGTTCAATTCTTGTTGGATGCCGTTTGTAAATATTTGCCAAGCCCGCTTGACAAAGAAGGTATCATCGGAATCAATCCGGATACCGAAAAAGAAACCATCCGAAAACCCGATGCAAAAGAACCTTTTGCTGCATTGGCTTTTAAAATTGCTACCGATCCTTATGTAGGCCGTTTGGCATTTTTCAGAGCATATTCGGGCAGATTGGATGCGGGTTCTTATGTGTTTAACACACGTTCAGGCAACAAAGAACGCATTTCTCGCATTTATCAAATGCATGCCAACAAGCAAAACGCCATCGATTGTTTGGAAGCAGGAGATATCGGAGCTGCTGTCGGATTCAAAGATATCAAAACCGGCGATACGCTTTGTGATGAGAAACACCCAATCATTCTGGAAAGTATGAATTTTCCGGCTCCCGTTATTGGTATTGCGGTTGAACCCAAAACCAAAGCGGATGTGGACAAGTTGGGCATGGCGCTGTCAAAATTGGCAGAAGAAGATCCGACATTCCAAGTTAAAACAGACGAAGCGTCCGGACAAACCATCATCTCAGGTATGGGCGAGCTTCACTTGGATATCATTGTCGATCGCTTGAGAAGAGAATTTAAAGTGGAGGTTAATCAAGGTCAACCCCAAGTAGAATACAAAGAAACCCTTACCAAAACGATTGATCACCGAGAAGTTTACAAAAAACAAACCGGTGGACGCGGAAAATTTGCGGATATCGTCTTCACCCTGGGTCCTCCGGATGAAGGAGCGGTTGGATTGACTTTTGTCAATGAAATCAAAGGGGGTAATATTCCTCGAGAATTTGTTCCATCAATCGAAAAAGGTTTCAAAGCTTCCATGTCAAATGGACCTCTTGCCGGATTTGTGGTGGATAGCATGAAAGTAGTCATCAAAGATGGTTCATTCCACGCGGTTGACTCCGATTCATTGTCATTCGAACTTGCTGCCAAAATCGGTTTTAGAGAAGCTGCACGTTTAGCAAAACCCGTATTGTTAGAGCCTATCATGAAGTTGGAAGTGTTGACTCCGGAAGAAAACATGGGTGATGTCGTTGGTGACTTGAACCGTCGTCGCGGGCAAGTAAACAACATGGACGAAAGAGCCGGTGCAAAAGTTATCAAAGCTTTGGTTCCGCTTTCAGAAATGTTTGGATATGTGACTACCCTCAGAACGTTGAGTTCTGGTAGAGCCACTTCAACCATGGAATTTTCGCATTATGCAGAAACTCCAAACAATATAGCCGAGGAGGTTATCAAGAAAACAAAAGGCCTTAACGCATAATAACATCTCATGAGCCAAAAAATAAGAATAAAACTGAAATCATACGATTACAATTTGGTGGACAAGTCTGCTGATAAAATCGTTAAAACCGTAAAAAGTACTGGTGCTATCGTAACCGGGCCGATTCCTTTGCCAACACACAAAAGAATTTTTACCGTGCTACGGTCTCCCCACGTCAATAAAAAAGCACGTGAGCAGTTTCAATTGAGTTCATACAAAAGATTGCTCGATATCTACAGTTCTTCGTCCAAAACCATCGATGCATTGATGAAATTGGAATTGCCAAGCGGAGTAGAAGTCGAAATCAAAGTGTGATGATTTATGAAGACTTTTGATTCAAATCAAAAAGTCTGACATGTCCGGAGCTACGAGCAAAGGAAAAGCGGAAAAATACATTCAGAGTTGAACGTATTTTGACTCTGATTTTTTTTATAGAAAAATAGAATAGGTAATTATTATTAACAAGATGGCAGACAGCGCATTTCAGAATTAAAATTCAAAAAGTGTAAAGTCTAAAATCTAAATTCAAATCACAATGTCTGGGTTAATAGGTAGAAAAATCGGCATGACCAGCATCTATGACGCAAACGGGAAAAATATTCCGTGTACCGTTATTGAAGCAGGACCATGCGTAGTTACCCAAGTCAGAACCAACGAGGTTGACGGGTATGCAGCGTTGCAACTTGGTTTCGATGACAAAGCAGAAAAAAGGTCAGATAAAGCCGCCATTGGGCACTTTAAAAAAGCCGGAACTGCTCCAAAGAAATTTGTTGCTGAATTCAAAGAATTCAAAGGAGATTATAAACTAGGAGACGTCGTTGATGTAAAACACTTTGAAGAAGGTGAGTTTGTCGATGTGAGTGCCACTTCCAAAGGGAAAGGTTTTCAAGGCGTTGTAAAAAGACACGGTTTTGCCGGTGTGGGTCAAGCTACCCACGGTCAGCACAACCGATTGAGAGCACCAGGTTCTGTAGGCGCATCTTCTTATCCTTCCAGAGTGTTCAAAGGAATCAGGATGGCGGGTCGAATGGGTGCAGAAACAGTTACCGTTCAAAACCTTCAAGTTTTGAAAGTAGTTCAAGATAAAAACTTGATCATAGTAAAAGGATGTGTCCCAGGACACAAAAATGGATACGTAATTCTTCATAAGTAATGGAAGTAGCAGTATTAGATATCAACGGAAAAGAAACCGGCAGAAAAGTTACCTTATCTGACACGGTATTCGCAACAGACCCGAATAATCACGCTTTGTATTTGGATGTCAAACAATATTTGGCCAATCAAAGACAAGGAACGCACAAATCGAAAGAACGTGCAGAAGTTACCGGAAGTACCAGAAAAATTAAAAAGCAAAAGGGGACAGGTACAGCGCGTGCTGGCAGCATAAAAAACCCACTTTTTAAAGGTGGTGGAACTGTTTTCGGTCCACGTCCGAGAAGCTATTCGTTCAAGTTGAATAAAAATTTGAAAAAATTGGCTCGCAAATCTGCACTCTCTCTTAAAGCAAAAGAAAATGCAATATTTGTACTCGAAAACATTCAGTTTGAGACACCTAAGACCAAGAATTTTATTTCAGTTTTGAAAGCTTTGGGGATTGAAAATAAAAAATCTTTATTTGTGTTGGGCGATTTAAATAATAATGTATATTTGTCGTCACGCAATTTAGGGCGTACTAAAGTTGTAACTAATTCAGAATTAAATACATACAGCATTTTAAATGCAAATAGTTTGGTTCTGTTTGAAGGTTCGCTAGAAGGAATTGAATCGAATTTAAGTTAAATAGAAAACGATGAGTATCTTAATTAAACCCATCATTACCGAGAAAGCCAACAAAGCCAGCGAGTTAAACAATCGCTATACTTTTGTTGTAAATCCAAGCGCGAACAAGATTCAAATCAAAGGAGCTGTTGAGGCTGCTTACGGAGTTTCAGTTACATCAGTGAGGACACTGAATGTTCGTCCGGATCGCAAATCGCGTTATACCAAAGGCGGAATGATCCAAGGTAAAACAAATGCACAGAAAAAAGCCATCATTACTTTGGCTGAAGGAAACAACATAGATTATTACAGCAATATCTAAGGAAAATAGAAATGTCAGTAAGAAAATTAAAACCAATAACCCCGGGTCAGCGATTTAGAATTGTCAACGAATTTGACGCTGTCACGGCTTCAAAACCGGAGAAAAGCTTATTAGCACCTGCTAAAAAGTCTGGCGGTAGAAACGACCGAGGCAAGATGACCATGCGCTATACCGGTGGCGGTCACAAACAACGCTATCGAATTGTTGATTTTAAACGTGATAAGTCGGGTGTTCCTGCTACGGTTAAGACAATAGAGTATGATCCAAACAGAACAGCTTTTATCGCTTTGTTGAATTATGCAGATGGTGAGAAAAGATACATCGTTTCTCCAAACGGATTGAAAGTTGGACAAACGGTAGTTTCCGGAGAAAATTCGGCACCGGAAATCGGAAATGCACTTTTGTTGAGTGAAATTCCACTGGGAACCATCATATCTTGCATCGAGCTTCGTCCTGGTCAGGGTGCTATTTTGGCCAGAAGCGCAGGATCTTTCGCTCAGTTGATGGCTCGTGATGGTAAGTATGCAACCATTAAAATGCCATCCGGAGAAACCCGATTGATATTGGTTACTTGTATGGCTACCATAGGAGCTGTTTCTAATTCAGATCACCAATTGACTGTTTCCGGTAAAGCCGGTAGAAACAGATGGTTGGGAAGAAGACCAAGAACACGCCCTGTAGCGATGAACCCTGTCGATCACCCGATGGGTGGTGGTGAAGGACGTGCTTCCGGAGGCCATCCGAGGTCGAGAAAAGGCATTCCTGCAAAAGGATATCGCACACGCTCCAAGACCAAAGCTACCAATAAATACATTATCGAACGTAGAAAGTAATATAAGTTATGGCAAGATCACTCAAGAAAGGACCTTACGTTCATTTCAAGTTAGAAAAGAAAATACAAGAAAACGTAGAATCCAACAAGAAAACTGTTCTTAAAACATGGTCTCGGGCATCAATGATAACCCCGGATTTTGTTGGACAAACTTTAGCGGTTCACAATGGTCGACAATTTATTCCGGTATATGTGACCGAGAATATGGTTGGACATAAATTAGGAGAATTTTCTCCGACACGTACCTTCAGAGGACATGCCGGAGCTAAAAACAAAGGTAAAAAATAATAGGTCATGGGAGTTCGCAAACACGAAAGAGCTAATCAGTTAAAAGAAGCAAAGCGAGATATTGCTTTTGCTAAATTGAACAACTGTCCGTCTTCACCTCGCAAAATGCGATTGGTGGCAGATCAAATAAGAGGTCAACATGTGAATAAAGCCATGGCTTTACTCAAATTCAGTTCAAAAGAAGCCTCTCGAAAATTGGAGAAACTATTGTTATCCGCCATTGCAAACTGGCAAGCCAAAAACGAAGATGCTGATGCAGAAAAAGCTGGCTTGTTTGTAAGTGAAATAAAAGTTGATGGAGGTACTTTCTTGAAAAGACTTCGTCCGGCTCCACAAGGACGGGCGCATCGCATCAGAAAACGTTCAAATCACGTTACCCTTGTATTGGGTGCATTCAATAATTCTCAAAGCAAAGCATAATGGGACAAAAAACCAATCCAATAGGGAATCGTTTAGGAATCATCAGAGGATGGGAATCTAACTGGTATGGTGGAAATGATTACGGTGACAAATTAGCCGAAGACGACAAAATCAGAAAGTACATTCACGTTCGTTTGGCAAAAGCCAGCGTATCCCGCGTGATTATTGAGCGGACACTTAAATTGGTAACCGTTACCATCACAACTGCCCGTCCGGGTATTATCATTGGTAAAGGTGGTCAAGAAGTTGACAAACTCAAAGAAGAGTTAAAAAAGATTACAGACAAAGATGTTCAACTCAACATTTTTGAAATCAAAAGACCTGAGTTAGACGCATTTTTAGTTGCATCGAGCATTGCTCGTCAGATAGAGAACAGGATTTCATACCGCAGAGCCACAAAAATGGCAATTGCAGCATCCATGCGAATGAATGCAGAGGGAATAAAAGTTCAAATTTCCGGTCGATTGAACGGTGCGGAAATGGCCAGAAACGAATCCTACAAAGACGGACGCATTCCGTTATCTACTTTTCGTGCAGACATTGACTATGCTTTGGTAGAGGCGCATACTACTTATGGTAGATTGGGTATAAAAGTATGGATTATGAAAGGGGAAGTTTACGGTAAAAGAGAATTATCACCATTGGTTGGTCTTTCTAAAAAAACCGGAGGCAAAGAGCAACAACAACCATCTTCTAAAGGTGGAGCGTCCAAACAAAGAAGAAGAAAATAAAAGTTATTTAAGAAACGTAAAGAGCCATGTTACAGCCAAAAAGAACCAAATATCGCAAGCAGCAGAAAGGCAAGATGAAAGGCATTTCGCAACGCGGACATCTCCTTTCAAACGGAATGTTTGGTATCAAAGCCCTTGATTCTGTTTTTATTACATCTAGACAGATTGAAGCCGCCCGTATTGCCGCAACCCGATTCATGAAAAGAGAAGGTCAATTGTGGATAAAAATATTTCCGGATAAACCAATAACCAAAAAGCCACTCGAGGTTCGTATGGGTAAAGGAAAAGGTGCCGTTGAATATTGGGTAGCCATTGTAAAACCAGGCAGGATTTTGTTTGAAGTAGGTGGTGTACCGCTTGATGTTGCTAAAGAAGCACTTCGGTTGGCGGCACAAAAATTACCTACCAAAACCAGATTTATCATTGCAAACGATTATCAAGCTTAATCGAAACTAACATGAAACAATCAGAAGTAAGCAAATTGAATGTTCAGGAGTTGACAGATAAACTCCAAGAATTTCAAAAAAAATATACGGATTTGAAAGTTGCTCACGCCATCACTCCGTTAGAAAACCCTGTCCAATTGCGCGCCATCCGAAAAACGGTTGCTCGCATTCAAACAGCACTCACGCAAAGAGAACTCCAATAATTCAAGTTATCCAAGATGGAAAGAAATTTAAGAAAAGAACGAATCGGTGTTGTTACCAGTAATAAAATGGTTAAATCCATTGTGGTTGCCGAAGTTGAACGAGTCAAACACCCGCTATACGGTAAGTTCGTTCTCAAAACCAAAAAATATGTTGCACACGATGAGAAAAACGAATGCAACATAGGAGATACCGTAAAAATTATGGAAACTCGTCCGCTCAGCAAGTCAAAATGTTGGAGGTTAGTTGAAATCATTGAAAGAGCTAAGTAATTATGATACAGCAAGAATCAAGGCTTAAAGTAGCCGACAATACCGGTGCCAAAGAAGTTCTGACTATCCGCGTTTTGGGTGGTACAGCAAGAAGATATGCATCTGTTGGAGATAAAATCGTTGTTACCGTAAAAGATGCAACGCCAAACGGAACCGTTAAAAAAGGTCAAGTTTCAACTGCGGTTGTAGTACGTACCTTGAAAGAAGTGCGTCGTGCAGACGGATCATACATTCGCTTCGATGACAACGCCTGCGTGTTGCTCAATGCAGCTGGTGAGATGAGAGGGACACGTGTTTTCGGACCCGTAGCTCGCGAATTGAGAGAAAAACAATTCATGAAAATTGTTTCATTGGCACCCGAAGTGCTTTAATATTTGAATGACCATGAAAAAATTTAAAATAAAAGCCGGTGATGTTGTCCGTGTTACAACCGGAGAACACAAAAACACGGAAGGAAAAGTTTTAAAGGTTTTGGTAAAAACCGATAAAGCCTTGGTAGAAGGTGTCAACATGGTTTCTAAACACACGAAACCAAGTGCTAAAAACCCACAAGGAGGAATTAAAAAAATGGAAGCTCCTATTCATATTTCCAATGTTGCCCTGATTGATTCAAAATCAGGTAAAACCACACGAGTCGGTTTCAGAACAGAAGATGGGAAAAAAGTAAGATTTTCTAAGCGATCAAATCAATCAATATAGTTATGGCTTATCTACCTAGACTTAAACAAGAATACAGAGAGCGTGTGGTAACGGCTCTGACCAACGAATTTGGTTATAAAAACGTTATGCAGGTTCCTAAATTGGAAAAAATCGTTCTATCTAGAGGTGTGGGCGGAGCTGTTGCGGATAAAAAACTAATCGATTATACAGTCGATGAGTTGACCAAAATTTCTGGTCAAAAAGCAGTAGCCACCATTTCTAAAAAGGACGTTGCAAACTTCAAACTCCGAAAAGGAATGGCCATTGGTGCCAGAGTAACACTACGCGGAGATCGTATGTACGAATTTCTCGATAGATTAATCACAACAGCTTTGCCTCGTGTCCGCGATTTTAGCGGCATCAAAGCCACCGGATTCGACGGAAGAGGAAATTATAATTTGGGCATCACAGAACAAATTATTTTTCCAGAAATCGACATCGATAAAGTGAACAAAATTTCAGGTCTTGACATCACGTTTGTGACCAATGCAAATACAGATAAAGAAGCAAAATCATTGCTAAGCGAACTCGGTTTACCTTTTAAAAAGAACTAAGATATGGCTAAAGAATCCATGAAAGCACGCGAAGTTAAACGCCAAAAATTGGTTGACAAATTCGCAAAAAAGAGAAAAGAAGCACTTGAAGCCGGAGATTATCAAGCTTTACAGCTAATCCCAAAAAATGCTTCACCCGTTAGATTGCACAATAGATGTAAACTCACCGGTCGCCCAAAAGGATATATGAGAATATTCGGATTATCTCGTGTAACTTTCCGTGAAATGGCCAATCAAGGTCTTATCCCGGGTGTCAGAAAAGCAAGTTGGTAATAAAGGAAATAAAGAAACAGATATGAATACAGATCCTATTGCAGATTATCTTACCAGAATTAGAAATGCCGTGAATGCCAAACACAGAGTGGTTGAAATTCCTGCGTCTAAATTTAAAAAAGAGATTACCAAAATTCTTTTTGACCAAGGGTATATTTTAAGTTATAAATTTGAAGATGATTCCGTACAAGGTACGATTAAAATCGCTTTAAAATATGATGCCGTGACCAAAGAACCGGTTATCAAACAAATTCAACGCATCAGCAAACCGGGCCTTAGAAAATATTCCGGAGCGCATGGTGTACCCCGAATTCTCAATGGACTTGGAATCGCCATCGTGTCAACATCAAAAGGATTGATGACCGGCAAACAAGCTCGTCAAGAGAATGTAGGTGGAGAAGTTGTGTGTTACGTTTATTAATATAAATAGTTTAGACATCATGTCAAGAATAGGTAAAAACCCGATCACAATCCCTCAAGGTGTAAGCATTGAGATAGCTGATAACGTGGTAAAAGTAAAAGGCAAACTCGGTGAGCTTTCGCAGCATTATTCGGATGTATCTATCAAAATAGAGGACGGAAAAGTAATCGTAGAAAGACCTTCAGATTCTAAAGATCATACGGCCAAACACGGTTTGTATCGTTCGTTGATCAACAATATGGTCAACGGTGTATCTGTAGGTTTTACAAAAGAACTCGAATTGGTTGGCGTTGGTTACAGAGCTTCCAATCAAGGACAGAAACTCGAATTGGCTTTAGGCTTTTCTCACGGTATCGTTTTTGAAATTGCCTCCGAAGTGAAAATTGAAACGGTCACTGAAAAAGGTAAAAATCCGATTGTTAAATTGGCTTCACATGACCGACAACTGTTGGGTCACGTAGCCGCTAAAATCAGGTCTTTCAGAAAACCGGAGCCTTATAAAGGAAAAGGAATCAAATTTGTTGGCGAACAACTTAGAAGAAAAGCAGGTAAATCAGCGTAAAAAGTATCAAAATGGCATTAGCAAATAACAAAAGAAGACAACGTATTCATTACAGAATTCGCAAAATTGTCAGCGGAACTTCCGCCAGGCCTCGACTTGCTGTATTCAGAAGCAACGCTGAAATTTACGCGCAAGTAATCGATGATGTGAATAAAGTAACCTTAGTTGCCGCTTCATCAAGAGATAAAGACATACTCTCTGCAACAGGCACCAAAACCGATAAAGCAGCACTTGTCGGTAAATTAATTGCCCAACGCGCAAAAGACAAAGGGATTGAAACAATCGCTTTCGACAGAGGTGGCTATCTATATCACGGACGTATCAAATCATTAGCAGAAGGCGCCAGAGAAGGCGGACTTAAATTCTAAGCATTATGTTGGATAAATATAAAAACGTAGAACACGTAAAACCAAGTGGAATCGAATTGAAAGATCGTTTGGTTGGCGTACAGAGAGTTACTAAAGTAACAAAAGGTGGACGTGCATTCGGTTTTTCTGCTATCGTTGTGGTAGGAGATGAACACGGTGTAGTCGGACAAGGTCTTGGGAAATCTAAAGAAGTCGCTGATGCAATCGCTAAAGCAGTCGAAGATGCCAAGAAAAACTTGGTTCGCATACCCCTTAAAAACGCAACACTTCCTCACGAACAAAAAGGTAAGTTTGGCGGTGCTCGTGTCAACCTGCTTCCGGCAGCTCCCGGTACTGGTGTGATAGCTGGTGGTGCAGTAAGGGCAGTACTTGAGGCAGTCGGTGTACATGATGTATTGTCTAAATCTCAAGGTTCATCAAACCCGCACAATGTGGTCAAAGCAACTTTTGATGCTTTGTTGCAGTTGAGAAGCGCACACCGTGTTGCACAACAAAGAGGCATCTCTTTAGATAAAGTTTTTAAAGGATAATACCAAGATACCATGACAAAGTTAAAAGTAACAAAAGTAAAAAGCAGTATTAACCGCCCCGAAACACAGAAAAGAACATTGGAGTCTTTGGGTCTCGGAAAAACTGGTTCATCTGTTTTACACGATAACACTCCGTCAGTGTTGGGCATGATTAACAAGGTAAAACATTTGATTTCTGTTGAAGAAGTAAAGTAAAGATAAGAAGTAAACCATCACAATTTAGTTGGCAACAATTAGAATTATTAATGGCAAATTTCACCTGACCGACCGTTTAAGCGGGTCTGAAAAAAATATAAAATAAATTAACAGATGAATTTAAGTAACTTACAACCGGCAATCGGTTCTACGCACAATCAAAACAAACGTCTTGGACGCGGACAAGGTTCCGGCAAAGGTGGAACTGCCTCACGTGGTCACAAGGGAGCCAAATCTCGTTCAGGTTATTCCAAAAAAATAGGCTTTGAAGGTGGTCAAATGCCATTGCAAAGACGCGTTCCTAAGTTTGGTTTCACCAACATCAACAGAGTAGAATACCAAGGAATCAATTTGGATGTTTTGCAACAATTGGTCGAGAAAACCAATTTAAAAGAAATCAACCACCAAGTTTTGGTCGCCAATAAACTAGCCACCAAAAACGATTTGATTAAAATTCTTGGAAGAGGTGTATTGAAAGCAAAAATTCAGGTAACCGCACACAAATTTACAGCTACCGCCAAAGCAGCTATCGAAGCCGCCGGTGGAGAAGTCAAATCGCTTTAATAGAGAAGAATGAAATTCATAGAGACCCTCAAGAATATTTGGAAAATAGAAGCATTAAGAAGTCGCATTTTAGTGACCTTGGGTTTTCTTTTGGTTTATCGTTTTGGTGCGCATATTCCGCTACCCGGAATTGATGCTTCTCAACTAAATCAGTTGGCCACCAACACGCAGAGTGGTTTGCTTGGATTGTTAAACGCCTTTACCGGCGGTGCTTTTGCAAAAGCCTCTATCTTAGCATTGGGAATTATGCCCTATATTTCCGCTTCTATTGTTGTACAATTAATGGGTATCGCGGTTCCTTACCTTCAAAAACTGCAAAAAGAAGGTGAAAGCGGAAGAAAAAAACTCAATCAAATAACACGTTGGCTCACCATCGCTATTACATTGGTTCAGGCACCCAGCTATTTGGCAAGCCTTCCTGCATTGGGTATTCCTGAGAGCGCATTTTTATTAGGTTATAGCACTTTGTTTTGGACTTCATCCATCATTATTTTAACCACCGGGACTGTATTTGCCATGTGGTTGGGGGAGAAAATTACAGACAAAGGTATCGGAAACGGTATATCACTCCTCATCATGGTTGGGATCATCGCTCGCATGCCAGTTGCTTTTATACAGGAATTTTCATCTAGGGTTACGGAGTCAAATGGTGGCTTGATACTCATATTAATCGAGGTTGTTATATGGTTATTGGTCATTATGGCTTCTATCATGTTGGTGTTGGCAGTTCGTCAAATACCGGTTCAATATGCCCGTAGATCAGCTACAGGTGTGATGGAAAAAAATGTTGCCGGAAGCCGTCAATACATCCCTTTGAAATTAAATGCATCAGGGGTAATGCCTATCATTTTTGCGCAAGCAATTATGTTTATCCCCGCAGCAGTGATTGGTCTCTCAGAATCCGACACGGCTCAATCTTTCACAGCAGCACTCAGCAATATTTTCGGGTTTTGGTACAATCTATTGTTCGCAGTTCTCATCATATTGTTTACTTATTTTTATACTGCAATAACAGTACCTACCAATAAGATGGCAGATGATTTAAAAAGAAGCGGTGGTTTTATTCCCGGTATTAGACCCGGAAAAGAAACTTCTGAATATTTGGATAAAATTATGTCTCAAATAACATTTCCAGGGTCTTTGTTCTTAGCATTGGTGGCTATCATGCCGGCCTTTGTTGTGAACATAGTGGGAATTCAGCAAAGCTGGGCTTTATTTTATGGAGGAACTTCTTTGCTTATCCTTGTTGGGGTTGCAATTGACACACTTCAACAAGTAAATTCGTATTTGTTGAATAAACATTACGATGGTTTGATGAAAACAGGGAAAAACAGAAAAGCAATAGCATAAATATATGGCAAAACAATCAGCAATCGAACAAGACGGTACCATTATCGAAGCCTTGTCAAATGCAATGTTTCGAGTAGAATTGGAAAACGGCCATGTTGTGACTGCTCATATCTCCGGAAAGATGAGAATGCACTACATCAAATTGTTACCCGGTGATAAAGTAAAATTAGAAATGAGTCCGTACGATCTTTCAAAAGCACGTATAACTTACAGATACTAAAAAATAAGTAATTAAACGCCTGCGGAAAGCATTTTTTAAATGATAAAAGCACGTTACACACTACCGACAAAAGAATAATACATAAAAAGATGAAAGTAAGAACATCAATCAAAAAGAGAAGTGCCGAGTGCAAAATTGTACGTCGCAAGGGACGTTTATACGTCATCAATAAATTAAATCCGAGATTTAAACAAAGACAAGGTTAATTATGGCAAGAATTTCAGGGGTTGATTTACCCAAGCAAAAACGTGGCGTGATCGCTTTGACCTATATTTTCGGTATAGGTAGAAGTAGAGCCAAAGAAATTTTGGCGAAAGCCGGAGTTGATGAAAACACAAAAGTTCTAGATTGGAATGACGACGCAATCGCAGGTATTCGCGACGCAGTCAGTTATTACAAAATTGAAGGTGAACTTCGCTCGGAAATCCAATTACACATCAAACGATTGATGGATATCGGATGCTACCGAGGTATCAGACACCGTTTGGGTCTTCCACTCAGAGGTCAACGTACCAAAAACAATTCAAGAACCCGAAAAGGGAAAAGAAAAACAGTTGCTAACAAGAAGAAAGTAACTAAATAATAGTTAATATGGCAAAGACAACCACAAAAAAACGCAAAGTCATTGTTGAGGCTAGCGGAGAAGCACATGTTAGCGCTTCTTTCAACAACATTATCATTGCTTTAACCAACAAAAAAGGTGAAGTAATTTCTTGGTCATCTGCAGGGAAAATGGGTTTTAGAGGTTCTAAGAAAAACACGCCGTATGCTGCACAATTAGCCGCCGAAGACGCATCAAAAGTAGCGCAAGAAGCCGGTTTGAGAAAGGTAAAAGTATTTGTAAAAGGCCCAGGTAACGGAAGAGAATCTGCCATCAGAAGCATTCACAACAGCGGTATCGAAGTTACCGAAATAGTTGACGTTACGCCAATGCCACACAACGGATGCCGTCCACCAAAAAGAAGAAGAGTTTAAACTATTTTTAATATTAATTCCAACATCCGCAAAACGTCGGCGAAGGACAGACCTTAATTCACGACAGCGAATGTTTAATCCAAATCCCTATGGCAAGATACACCGGTCCCAAAACTAAAATCGCCAGAAAATTCGGCGAAGCTATCTTCGGAGAAGATAAATCATTTGAAAAGAAAAATTACCCACCGGGTCAACATGGTTTGGCCAGCAAAAGAGGTAAAAAATCTGAATATGCTGTCCAGTTGATGGAAAAGCAAAAAGCAAAATACACCTACGGTGTTTTAGAGCGTCAGTTTAGAAACATGTTTGAGAAAGCGACTCGTAGTCAAGGAATCACCGGTGAAGTATTGCTTCAATTGTGCGAATCCAGATTAGACAATGTTGTGTACAGAATGGGAATTGCACCGTCCAGAAGCGGCGCAAGACAATTGGTCTCTCACAGACACATCACCGTAAATGGCCATGTAGTGAATATCCCTTCTTACAATCTCAAAACCGGCGATGTGGTTGCCGTAAGAGAAAAATCAAAATCATTGGTTGCAATCGAAGATTCTTTAGCAAGAACCGCTACCGTATACGAATGGCTGACCTGGAATTCAGACAAATTGGAAGGAACATTTGTTTCGATTCCGCAACGTGTCCAAATACCGGAAAACATTAAAGAACAACTCATCGTTGAATTGTATTCAAAATAATCTTTGAAACCCTAATTATTATGGCAGTATTAAATTTTCAAAAGCCCGATAAAGTTATCATGATTGATTCTACGGATTTTGAAGGTCGCTTTGAATTCAGACCTTTAGAACCCGGTTACGGATTGACAGTCGGTAACGCGCTCAGAAGAGTATTGTTGTCTTCCCTCGAAGGCTATGCAATATCCTCATTAAGAATTGAAGGCGTTGAGCATGAGTTTTCTACCATCAAAGGTGTTGTAGAAGATGTTACAGAAATTGTTCTTAATCTCAAACAAGTTCGTTTCAAAAATCAAATCGAAGAAACCGAATCCGAATCTGTTAGTGTGTCATTGACCGGAAAAGATCAAGTCACTGCCGGCGATTTGCAAAAACACATTTCCGGTTTTCAAGTTCTTAATCCCGATTTGGTTATCCTAAATAAAGAAGCCAATGTAACCCTCAATTTTGAATTTACCATCGAAAGAGGAAGAGGTTATGTTCCAGCCGAAGAAAACAAAAAAGCTAATGCAGTTTTTGGAACCATCGCGATGGA
>PHDQ01000117.1 GCA_002841025.1 Bacteroidetes bacterium HGW-Bacteroidetes-13
AGTAAACAATAAGGTAGTTATTGAAATTAAAACAGTTGAAATGTTTACTGATGTCCATACAGCACAAGTGCTAACTTATCTTAAATTAGGAAATTACAAACTAGGGTTGTTACTTAATTTCTATGTCAAATTGTTTAAAAATGGAATAAAACGTGTTATTAATTAAAAATCATAGCACCTCAAAAAAAGAATTAACCATAATTTCAAATCTTTTGCAATTAATCAAAAAAATAACGAGCCCGCAAAACGATTTGGTTAAATATTTAATCAAGTTGCAGGAGAAGTCTGCTTTTCGGAAAAAAGAACAACTTTTTTTAATTGAAGGTGTGCGGGAAGTTGATCTTGCAATTGGTGGTGGCTATGAATTTGACAAATTGTTTTTTTGTCCCGATATTTTTTCAGGCATCCAAGAATTTATTGAAAAAGTTTTACCTGAAACGGAAATCATCGAAATTTCTCTGTCCGTTTATCAAAAATTAGCCTATCGTTCGGATACCGAAGGTTTGTTGGCTGTTGCCAAAATGAAAACCAATACATTGGAAGATCTATATTTTAAGTCTGAAAACCCATTGATTTTGGTCGTTGAATCACCCGAAAAACCCGGGAATTTGGGAGCCTTGCTGCGCACCGCCGATGCAGCCCGTTTGGATGCTGTCATCGTTGCCAACCCTACTTCCGATTTTTACAATCCCAACGTCATTCGATCGAGCGTGGGGACGGTTTTCACCAATATTCTGGCTGCGGCTTCAACCGCCGAAGTGATTGCTTTTTTACAAAAGAACAACATCCACATATTTGCGGCGGCGCTCACAGTTTCCGAGCCTTATCACTTGCAAAATTTTACCCAACCTTCGGCTATTGTCGTCGGCACCGAAGCAACCGGACTCACCCAACCGTGGCTGGAAGCATCGGCTAAAAACATCATCATCCCGATGGAAGGTGCGATAGATTCGCTCAATCTGTCTGTTTCGGCTTCCATTTTGATTTTTGAGGCCAAACGGCAAAGAGGATGGTGTGAATGATTCAAATAAAAATCTGCGGTGTACGAAACTATTTTCCGTTTTTTAGTTCAATTCTAACCGGATGATTTTTTAATTCATCCAAATAATCTTCTATCACAAAAGATTTTTTCTCAAAGGCAGGATGCGCGTTTTTCTTGGCTTGAATGCGCAACAGGCTGGTGATATAGCGGCGTGCTGCTTCTTTTGATTCCAAAATAAGTCCGGGCACCAGCACACTATTTCCTTCTTCGTCTTTGGCGACCATGGTAAAGTATGAGGAGTTACAATGCTTACAAATCCCTTTGCGAATATCTTCAGATTCAACTCGGATGCCAATCACCATCGATGTATTGCCAACATAATTGATCGAAGCTTTCAGCGTGACCAATTCGCCTACTTCAATTGGATTTAGAAAATCTACGCGTTCGACACTTGCCGTCACACAATAACTTCCTGAATGTTTGGAGGCACAAGCAAAGGCAATTTGATCCATCAAAGACATGATGTATCCACCGTGAATTTTTCCGCTAAAATTGGAATGAGAAGGCAGCATCAACTCAGAGAGTGTAATCGCTGAATCGGAGCAGCGTTTGTAGGTTTTTTCCATTGAATGTATTAATTTTTAAGTTTGAAGCATTAAAACAATTCCTCAAAACTCATAGGTTAATCGTAATTTTCATCAAAACTTGACAGAAAGCGTTGAAATCTTTTTTTGAATGAACTAAAACATCTCCGTTATATGCTATTTCAAAATTTTTCTCCTCCTGTAAAATCGTGCAAAAACGAACAAAATTAGCGGTGAAATCGCAGGGATTAACAGATTAATAATTTGAAAATTACTGCCGTTGTTTTCGACTTTTTCAACATCTAAATAGCTCATTTGAAATTTTTTGCTTCTGAGTTTTAAGGCTGTTAAATCATCCAATAGATAATTTACCGAATTGATTAACAAGTCTTTATTGCCATACCGATTTCCGGTCCATTTATCAAAACCGAGCGGCAAAGGTTTACCCTTTTCCAATTGTGATTTAAAAATATCCCCATCAGAAATAACCAGCATCTTTGTCTTTTTTCCGGCTGTTTCAAATGGATTCAGCGGGAAAGGCAAAACCCGATTTTTATAGACCGAAGTGAAAGCTCCTTCCAACAATACGGCTACCGGGAAATTTCCCGGGCCATAATCATCATTTTCCGAATTGGCAATCGTTGAGGAAAGATCGATAACTGCCGGTGTTCCCACCAATTTTGCCAACATCGAACTCTGCAATAAAATAGTTTTTTTAATTGGGTTCGGCAAAGTATCAATCGAACTGGAAAACTCGAGTTTTACAGCTTCAATTTGATTGGTCACAGCGTGATTTTGATGTGGAATAATCAAAGGAGAATATACCCATGGAACAGCATTGTAGCGAATCGCCTCACCCTCGCCGGAGGTCAAAACAATAGGCGCGGAATACTTGTCTTTAATCAAATTATGATTGATGCGGATACCGTATTTGAAGAAAAAATCGGCCAGATTCAAATCTTCGGGTAGGCTTAACATTTGACCGGTGGGGTTGTAAAGACTGTCCAATTCTGCCTGAACTCCATCGATACTCCAAAGCATTTTCCCGCCATTTATTAAATACTGATCCAATACGAGTTTCTCCGCTTCCGAAAAGGCTTCGGTAGGTTTTGCCACGAAGAGCAAATCGTATTTTTTGATGTCTTCTAAGGTTTTATAAGGGTTTTTGGCAACAGAATCTAGGGTGAAAGGGGCTAAATTGTAGAAATCTCTCAGTGCACCTAAACCGTTTAAAAGGTAAAGATCATCCAACTCTCCATTGCCTTTGAGCACAGCGACGGATGGATATTTTTTGACAAATAGCTGACTCAATTTGGTGTTAAAATGGTATTCCAATTGCTCAACCGAACCGCTCACTTGTGCATCTTCTTCTGTAAAAGGTTTTTCGGTCAGCAGACTGATGTTTACCACTCTTTGTTCGTCAATAGAGGCAACCGCCCACGGAAAAACGATGGATTGTGACAGCTTTCCCTTCTTTTGTTCGCTTACTTGAATGGGTTGCAATCCAAAACCAATGAGCCTGTTTACCACCTCTTCGGAAACATCTTCGTCTTCCAACGGATTGATGAAATTGTAGGTAATCAATGGGTTTATTGCTCTGAATTCTTCCAATATCTGCTTGGTTTCCATTTTTAATTTACGGTAGGGCGCGGGTAAATCACCATCCAAAAAAACATCGATATAAATGGGTTTATCGGTGTTTTTCAACATATTAACAGTTTCATTGGAAAGTGTGAACCGATGATCTTTGGTAAAATCAAACCGATGGTAAAACCGGTTGGAAACAAGTACAATTAAAATAATTCCAATCAATATTTTTGCTGTGTTCAAATAGATTTTTTTGGGTTGATAACTTATCCGGATAGACAAGAGCGCAAAACATATCCATAAAAACAAAGCAACAAAGCAACCGAAATAAACCAGACTTCGGGTGTCTAAAACACCTTTTCCCAAACTGTCAATATGGTATTTGATTCCCAAATTTTCAACAAAGAAATCATAACTTCCAAAAGAAAATAGTTGAATCAACTGCTCAAAACCAAAGTAAAAGAAAAATGAAAGTAAAACGGCAAAGACAAACGAAAGCAGTTGATTGTTTGACAAAAGGCTGCAAAAAACACCGATGGCACTCAGACTACTTGCGAGCAATACCAACCCAAAATAGGAGGTGAGGCTGGCACTCAAGTCTAAATCTGCGGGGTTGAGTGCTAATTCACGTATCGAGTAATAATAAACAATTGTGGGTAAAAAAGTAAAAACAACAACAGTCCAAACGGATAAAAACTTATTGAAAACCAGATTTAACAAACCAATTGGTTTGCTCAATAAGAGCTGAAGCGTTCCGGTTTTTTTTTCCTCAGAAAAACTTTTCATGCTCATGGCGGCAGTGAGGAAAACCATCAACCACGGTGCCAATTCAAAGAATAGAGTTAAGTCTGCAAAACCCGAATCGAGCAGATTAAAAGTACCCTCGATGATCCAAAAAAACAAACCCGCCGTCAACAAAAAAACACCAATCACCAAATAGGTCGATAAGGATGTAAACAACTCAGAAATCTCCTTTTTATAAACAGCAAAATTCATTTGCGAAACATTAATCTACTTTTTTAAATTCGGTTAAACTCCAAGCTTGTGGTTTGTCTTCAAAAAGTGCACGGGTGTATGCCCAAACCTTATTGAATAGTTCGGAATTTCGGTAGTTTTCTAAAGCGGTTTCATCTTCCCAAAAACTGTAAGTAAAAAACACGTTGGGAGAATTTATATCTCGGTAAAGTATCAAGCCCTTACAGCCGACGAAATGACGAATCTGGTTTTTACTCGCGTCGAAATGATGCAAAAAAGTATCAACTTCGTCTGTTCTGAAATGCATTTTTACGATTCTTGTCAGCATAATTCTTAATTAAAATTGATGGTAACCGTGTCCCAATAATTCAAACCCAGCAGCGTTGAAGCACCACCGACGGTTTGCAAATTACTTCTGAAAATAGCCAATTCCAAATAACCTGAACTGTTGAAAATAGCCAACTTTTCGCCGTCGTAATTTCGGTCTTCTTTCGGAATGTTGAAATCAATAAAATCGGAATATTTATCGTGAATTTTTTTGATTTTAACGCTTCTCACACTCAATTGATAGTCTCTTTTTTGACCGATTTTTTCAAATAAATCTCGATGGATATTGCTCACCACATTGCCGTAATTGTCGATATAAATAACGGTTCCGATAATCTGATTGGCCTCGTTATTAACAACGGGAATGAGCCCGCGGGATTGTTTCATCTCAAAAATTTCTACGCCCAATGATTCCAACGATTCACCATTGATTAGTTTGCAAGCCGTATCAACAAAAACTTCTAAAACGGGAAAATTGCTTTTCGCCGACATCGGGTGTTTGAGTTCGATTATTTTTTCAGGCTTTTCCTCTGTGATAATTAGCGAAAGCAGTCCATTGTTGGCACAAACAAAATAATGACCGTTGAGCAAAACCACCAAGTGTTTGTTTTCAACAGTGTATTCCGAATCGATGCCGATGATATGAACCGTGCCTTGGGTAAAATGTTTGTAAGTGTTTTTTAAAATATAGGAAGCTTCCGCGCAGTTGAACGGAGAAACCGTATGCGAGATATCAACAATCCGGACGGCATTCGATTTTGAGTAAATAGCCCCTTTGACTGCGCCGACATAGTGATCTTTCTCTCCAAAATCGGTTGTCAAAGTAATGGTTGGCATATATAAATTGTTGATAGTTTTTCAGCTAACGACCATAAATTATCATTAACTTTGTTATGCAAATCTAAGAAAACTTATCTTTTAATTTTACCTTAAATACAACTCATTTGAACGAACTTATCATTGAACTCACCGAAGTTAGCCCCAGAGATTTTTTTGGTCAGAATAACATCCATATTCAAAGCATCAAAAAATATTTCCCCAAACTCAAAATTATAGCCAGAGGCAACAAAATCATCGCTTTGGGAGATGAAGATGTCTTGGAAGAGTTTGAAATAAAATTCGATAAACTCACTTCTTATTTTGGGAAATACAACAAGTTGGACGACACGGTCATCGAACGCATCCTCACCGAAGTTGATCGCAGTGCGGAAGAAGCAGATTACGACCAGGTTCTCTTGCATGGTGTAAGCGGAAAACCGGTCAAACCCATGACACCCAACCAGGTGAAATTGGTGCAGATGATCAAGGAAAAAGATTTGGTTTTCGCCGTCGGACCTGCCGGTACCGGAAAAACCTACACCGGCGTTGCCATGGCGGTCAAAGCACTCAAAGAAAAACAAGTCAAACGAATAGTTTTGACACGTCCTGCCGTAGAAGCCGGTGAAAATCTGGGTTTTCTTCCCGGCGACCTCAAAGAAAAACTCGATCCATACATGCAACCGCTCTATGACGCACTTCGTGACATGATTCCGCCGGAGAAATTGGTAGCCTATCTCGAAACGGGTGTCATTCAGATTGCGCCACTCGCTTTTATGCGCGGACGTACGCTCGACCATGCTTTTGTCATACTCGATGAAGGGCAAAACACCACCCATGCGCAAATGAAAATGTTTCTGACGCGAATGGGAAAAAGTGCCAAGTTTCTCATCACCGGCGACCCCGGACAGATAGACTTACCGCGTCGTGTTATCTCCGGACTCAAAGAAGCCTTGCTCGTGCTCAAAGACATTGAAGGCATCGGAATCGTTTTCTTGGATGACAAAGATGTCATCCGACACAAATTGGTCAAAAACATCATTGCGGCTTACAAACACATTGAAAACATTGAAACGCCGTAATGATTTATTTTTAGTTTGATGAGTACTAACAATAAAAAAAATATGAAACTTAAATTAAAAAAACAGACTTCCAAAACTATTATGATGGGAATGATTTTACTGTTTTTCTCTTGTAAGACTTACACAATTTCAGTTGATAGTTTTCGCGAACAGATGATAAATGCGAAAAAAGAAGACATGAAAGAAGTAAAAATTAACAATCCACTGTCTTACACAAACATCAAATACGCATCGAACAACATCGAGCGAATAAAAGCTTTAGATAAATCCGGAAAAGATGTTTATTTGGACAACTCGCCTTCTATAGAGTTGCGAATTACTCGGCGGGATAATAAAAAATATTTTCTTTATTTTGATACCGTAATTTTAGAAAATGATACGCTAAAAGGGGGGGAATCGAGATTTATACAAGGATTAACTAATCAAATTCCAATGGACGATATTTTGAAGATAGAAATTCAAGATGGAAAAAAAGATTTCAAATACAAAAAAAATTAATTAGTTAAATATCGTTCTGTCGGTTAATTCTTTTTTTGAGGTGCTACAAGGCTTTGTGATTTCTTTGTGTTAAAAACTTTGTGTAACTTCGTGTAACAGCTATAACACTAAGTTACACAAAGAAAAACACAAAACACACAAAGACGTTAGCCTTATGAATGAAAAATCAGAAAATGAATTATCAAACATTATCATTGGTTGTGCTATTGAAGTT
>PHDQ01000118.1 GCA_002841025.1 Bacteroidetes bacterium HGW-Bacteroidetes-13
AAAAACACCCTTATCCAACCCCATGTTTTTATCGGAAACGATGTGGTTATTGGTGAAAATTGCATCATTCATCCCAACGTAACCATTTATGATGGCTGCATCATTGGCAACAAAGTCGTGATTCATGCCGGAACCGTTTTGGGCGCGGATGCTTTTTACTATAAAAACAGACCGGAAGGATTTGACCAACTCAAATCATGCGGAAACGTCATCATCGAAGACCATGTGCATATTGGAGCACTTTGCACCATCGATAGAGGTGTGACGGGGAGTACCACCATCAAAGAGGGTTCCAAAATTGACAATCAGGTACAAATTGCCCACGACACCGTGATCGGCAAAAAATGTCTGATTGCTTCGCAAGTGGGCATCGCCGGATGTACGATTATCGAAGATGAGGTAACGCTTTGGGGACAAGTAGGCATCATCAGCGGCATCACCATCGGAAAAAAAGCAGTGGTTTTGGCACAAAGCGGCGTGTCTAAATCTTTGGAAGGCGGACAAGTCTATTTTGGCTACCCGGCAGGAGAAGCCAGAGAGAAATACAAAGAATTGGCATCCATCCGCCAGATACCGAAGATTATTGAAAAACTTAAAGGTTAAATTATTCGCTATTTCACGACCGATGTTTTACCTTTGAAAAAATACTAATAAATCTAATTTTTTTCTTTAAATACCAATAAAAATGAGCGTTTTAGTCAACAAACATTCCAAGATAATTGTACAAGGATTTACCGGAAGCGAAGGCACTTTTCACGCCGAACAAATGATAGCATACGGCACCAACATCGTTGGCGGAGTCACACCCGGCAAAGGAGGCCAAAAACATTTGGACAAACCGGTTTTTAATACCGTTAAAGATGCCGTAGATCAAGCAGGATCCGATACTTCCATCATTTTTGTTCCACCAGCTTTTGCAGCCGATGCCATCATGGAAGCGGCTGACGCAGGCATCAAAGTAATCATCACCATCACCGAAGGGATTCCCGTAGCAGACATGGTAAAAGCATACGCCTATATCCAACACAAAGATTGCCGATTGGTCGGGCCGAACTGTCCGGGTGTTATCACGCCGGGAGAGGCTAAAGTGGGCATCATGCCCGGGTTTGTTTTCAAAAAAGGCACGGTGGGCATTGTTTCCAAATCGGGTACTTTGACATACGAAGCGGCCGACCAAGTTGTGAAACAAGGATTGGGCATCACGACAGCCATCGGTATCGGTGGTGATCCCATCATCGGAACGACCACCAAAGAGGCAGTCGAGCTTTTGATGAACGATCCCGAAACCAACTGCATCGTCATGATTGGAGAAATTGGCGGTCAACTGGAAGTTGATGCCGCACGCTGGATCAAAGCCAACGGAACGAAACCTGTGGTTGGATTTATAGCCGGCGAAACTGCTCCCAAAGGACGTACCATGGGTCATGCCGGGGCCATCGTGGGTGGCGCGGAAGACACGGCCGAAGCCAAAAAACGCATCATGCGCGAATGTGGCATCCACGTGGTGGATTCACCTGCCGAAATCGGCAAGAAGGTGGCTGAGGTGATGAAGAAATAAGTTACAATATTATCATATATACAAAAAAGCGACTCTTTTGAAGTCGCTTTTTTTTATGGGTTATTCCTTAAAAATCATTGGTTTTTGATAAACTCTGCCCTAAACCCGTCTGCCTCTGGACTGTCGGAAATAATCAGTAAACTATTCTCAAAATGGAAGTCAAATCTTTGGTTGTCAATAATGACATCATCACCCGCTAGGGAGTAATTGTGATTCCCGGATGATACAATGTACGAATTTGCTATGGAGCCTGTAACCAAGACGCTAAGGGTGCCGTTTTGTTGAAAAGTCCAGATAATTTCGCCAGATTCAAAGTTTAATGTTTCCGAAAACCCGGATTCAAATTTCACCAAACTCCACGAACCAATAAGCGGATTATCGTTATTTTCATTATTGTTGCTACAACTTAAAAAAGAAAGTATGACACAGGTGGTTAAAAGAATACTTTTCATGATGTTTAATTTTAGTTATTTTTCGTACTTACCATCATTGGATTATGAATTATAGACAAGTCAAAGTTGCATTGATAAAAAAAGAAAAATTATGACAAAAGTCATTTTGGATGGTTTTTCTAGCCTGTAAAAAACATAGATTAAATTGGTCTCGGCTTTTGTCACTTCGAGCGCAGTCGAGAAGTAAAATTGGTCTCGACTGCGCTCGACTTGACACCTATTTCAGATTTTGAATAGAACTTTTCGTAAAAAAAGCTGCCGATGTTTTACCCTCAATGATTTTCACGGAATGTATTAAGAGCACAATGATTTTTGACTAGTTGCATAAAGGAAATAAAAAAAGCAAGCCTTTTGGGCCTGCTTTTCCATAAAGTGTTTTAACCTGAAAATTATTTCTTTTTCGGTGTAGATGCTTCTTTGGCAGCATCTTGCGCAGCTTTGAGTGCAGCACGTGATACTTTCACTTGACACACAACCGTGTTGTCCGGGTGAAGAATCTTGAAGTTGTTGGTTTTCAATTCGGTAACATACAATTTGTTGCCCATTTCAAGTCCGTTGATGTCAGCTTCGACATAGTCAGGAAGATTTTTAGGCAGTGCTTTGATTTTCAGCTTGCGGTTGTTGAGTACCAAGGTACCTCCGGACAAGATACCGGGAGCTTTCCCGACAATCTTTACAGGCACTTCGAGGGTGATTTCTTTGTCCTCAAACAAGCGGTAAAAATCCACGTGCAAAATCTTGTCGTTGATGGGGTGAAACTGAATGTCTTGAAGGATAGCCGGTTGTTTTTTTCCGTCTTCGAGTACAATCTCTACCGTGTGTACGTCAGGAGTGTAAATCAGATTTTTAAAGGCAGGTTCGTCTGCCGAAAAATGCAAGGGTTGGTCTCCTCCGTATAGCACGCAAGGAACCTGTCCAGCATTACGCAAGGCTTTGCTTGATACTTTGCCCACGCTTTCTCTTTGAGATCCGTTGATGGTGATTGACTTCATGTGTAAATATTAAAAATTAAATTATTCTTGACTGTTCTGTTATCTCATGATAAAGAAACGGTTTGTATTACATTAAAAATTTAGAACTTATCGATGTGTTCGAGTGCACGCGTTTCATCACGTCGGCAAAAAGCTCGGCAGCACTCACCACTTTTATTTTGCTGCTTGGATATTTTAACGGAATGGAATCGGTGACGATCAATTCCGCGAGCAAAGAGTCTTCGATGCGTTGAGTGGCATTGCCCGACAACAGCGGATGTGTACAAATGGCACGCACGCTCGTTGCACCCTTTTCCATCATTACTTCGGCAGCTTTCACCAAGGTTCCCGCGGTGTCAACCATGTCATCGACCAATACCACATCTTTTCCGGTGACTTCTCCGATGAGTTCCATGTGCGAAATCACATTGGCTTTTTTGCGTTGTTTGTAACAAACCACCACATCACACTCTAAAAATTTAGAATAGGCATAGGCTCTTTTTGAGCCACCCATGTCCGGTGAGGCTATCGATAGGTTTTCCAAATTCATTTTCTTGAGGTAGGGCAGAAACAAGGTGGATGCAAACAAATGATCGACCGGTTTTTCAAAAAAACCTTGTATTTGGTCTGCGTGCAAATCCATCGTGATGATGCGAGTCGCACCGGCAGCTTGCAGCAAATTGGCTACCATTTTGGCAGCTATCGGCACACGCGGTTTGTCTTTTCTGTCTTGACGAGCCCAACCAAAATAGGGCATTACTGCGGTAATGTGACGGGCGGAAGCGCGCTTTGCAGCATCAATCATCAAAAGCAACTCCATCAAATTGTCTGAATTCGGAAACGTAGAACCAATCAAAAAAACTCTGCCGCCTCGAATGGATTCTTCAAAAGAAGGCTGAAACTCTCCATCGCTGAAAGTTGCTACCGAAACTTTTCCGAGGGGCTCACCGTAAGCTTCAGCAATTTTTTCTGCAATTTCCACACTCTGGCGGCAAGCAAAAATCTTTGGTTCGGGCTCTGTAAAAGGCATCTCTTTGATGATATTTCGTTTGAATTCAGTCAGTAACTGAAAATGAGGTGCAAATGTAAAGATTTATTTGAATTTATTGAACTTCCGTTACGCCTTTCTTTCTATAATATTTTAAAAAGATCAAAGCAAAGGTTTACAATGCTTCTTTGCCCTAAAAAAGAATCGCATATTCGGATTTTAATGCAATCAAATATTTAAAGAATTTTGTTTTTTGGAATGTAGTATTTTCCATCCAAATCTTCATCAAAATCATCGATGTTGTTGGGCTTTGTAAGTTTCGGTTTTTTAGCAGTTGCCAATTTCCGCCAGTCTTCAAACCTTTCTTTAGGCAATCTTTTTTTCAGGATGTCAATCACTTCATTCTCTGAAATGCCGAATTCTACCTTGATGACCTGAAAGGGATTCCGTTCTTCTAAAGCCATTTCGACGACGCGTGTAAGTTGCGTTTCGTCAAGTTGCAATCTTTTGCTTTTTCTCATGATGTACCAAAAATGGAATGCTTAATTTTTAGACAATTTTAAATAAAAAATTTGAAATTATGAAAAAAGTTGTTTTTTTTAACGCATTGTTTTTTAATCAAGTAGATTAAGCAACTCGTTTTTCGGATGAATTGCTTCGGATCTCAGTTCTTCAGATACCTGTTTTTAAACGCCGAAGGGTTTTCTCCGTTCCATTTTTTGAACAATTTATTGAAATAGGAAAGGCTTTCAAAACCTACCGCGTAGCAGGTTTCCGTGACCGATTTGTCTTGAAGTAACAAAGTTTTAGCTCTGTTCATGCGGTATTGGTTGACAAAATCGGTAAAAGTCATTTTGGTTTGTTTTTTGAAATAGCGACTGAAAGTCGCCGTGTTTAAGTGGACTTTTTCGGCTATTTCGTTCACGTCGGTTTGGGTGTGATAGCGTTCGTAGATATAATCGTAAATCTCAGCCATCCGGATCTTGTCATTGTAAAAAAATCGCACACTGGTGTCCGAGTCATTCAGCACCGTCACTTCGGTCGAATGGGCGAGCATGTCAAAGATGGAAACCAATTCCAACAGTTGATCCAAAGGTTTGAGTTTGGATATTTCTGCCAATCTGTTTTTGACAAGCTCTTTGGTTTTTCCGTGAAACGACAATCCGTACATTGATTGGTCAAACAATTTTCTTATCGATTCAAATTCGGGACTTTGCGCAAGTGAAGTCCCCAAAAAATCCTCTTTGAGCTGTAAAACAATTTGATTGTACTCGGTTTGCAGCCCATAATCAAAATTGAGATGCGGAATGTTGGAGCCTATGAGTACCAAATCGCTTTCCAAATAACTCGACACATGTTGGCCGACATGCCGGATTCCTGTTTGCGCTTCGATATAAACCAACTCGATTTCTGGATGGTAATGCCACAAAAACTTGTTGCGCAAACTGGGCTTAAAAAGCCTGAAAGATCGCCCTTTTTCTATCTCAATAACTTCCCGAATGATTTTCATGTCAGATATTTTCTCTAAAATAGAGTATATTTAATACAAAATTATAAAATAAGGTCAATATAGAGCAAATAAAAGTCATGTGTGAAACAATCAGCAATTTTCATTTTGTGGAATTTTGCTTCTCTAACCTATAAAACTGATCGCATGAATCAAAAAACTGCCGACCCGTACAATGCGCACAAAGACATTCCGGGCAATCCGTCAACTGCCAAAACTAGCAAAATCAAACTCAACGATCGCAGCAATGGCAAACCATTAAAAGTGTTGAGCGAAGCCGATTGGAAATTTTGGATTGCCAACGGGTACATCGTTATCAAGCAGGCTGTTTCAAAAAGTCAAGCCCAACAAACAGCTGATTTCTTATGGGAATTTGAGGAAAAAAACCCAAACAATCCAGACACTTGGTACACCGCTCCACGGGCAGATATGGAGATGAAAGAACTCATCGGAACCGGCATGGTGGAAGTCTATAACAACCAGCATCTTTGGAACAATCGCCAATCGCAACGCGTTTATGATGCATTTACGGACATTTGGGGAACAGAAAAACTTTGGGTAACCATCGATCGGGCAAATCTGAATTTCCCGATGCGACCCGGTCACGAATACAAAGGATTTATTCATTGGGATTACGATCCGGAAACCAAACCACAAAATGTGCAAGGTGTGTTGGCGCTCGCCGATCAAACGGATGAAAATATGGGCGGATTTCAATGCATTCCATGGCTGTTTAGAAATTACGAATCTTGGAAACGCTCCCAACCGACAGATCGCAATCGGTTTCAACCCGACATCACCGGGTTGGAAGACAAATTGGTGAAGGTAAAACTCGAAGCGGGTGATTTATTGATATTCAATAGCTTACAACCTCATGGAATCCGCCCGAATCGTAGTGTTGATAAAGTTCGCATCGCACAATACATCTCCATGATGCCGGCTGAGGAAGACAACGATTCACTCCGTCAATGGCGCATCAATTCCTGGAAAAATCGAATTGCTCCCGAGGGCTATGCTTTTCCGGGCGATCCGCGTAAATTTGAGCAAACCAAATACGGAACGGCATTGCTCAACGATTTGGGGAAAAAATTGTTGGGATTGGAAAAATGGTAATTTTTAATCAGCAAAAATGGATTTAAAATTGAAAGACAAAATCGTTTTCATTTCCGGATCTACTTCCGGTATTGGTTTTGCCACAGCCAAGCTTTTTGCCAAAGAAGGTGCTTCTGTTATCTTAAATGGCCGGACAGAAACTGCTGTTTCGGAAGCTGTGGAAGCTATCAAATCTGAAATTCCCGGATCTAAAGTCACAGGTATTGCGGCCGATTTTTCAAAAGTCGATTCAGTAAATAAACTGATTAAGAAATTAGATTTGGTAGATATTCTCATCAATAATGTTGGTGTTTTTGCCTCACAATCTTTGTATGAAACCACCGATGAAGATTGGCTTCGGATGTTTGAAATCAATGTGATGAGTGGTGTGCGCTTGTCGCGCGTGCTTTTGCCGAAGATGTTGCAAAAAAAATGGGGCCGAATCATTTTTGTTTCGAGTGAATGTGCGCAATTGGTTCCTCCG
>PHDQ01000119.1 GCA_002841025.1 Bacteroidetes bacterium HGW-Bacteroidetes-13
TTGGTTTATAATTAATTGGGATGAGTTTGTTTCTCAAAAGTATAAAATATGTTGGACACCATATTTTTTTTAATAGAAAGAAAATATTATTCAAAATCAATATTGGAATCAAAAAAATTAAAAATTTAGCTGCAAAGCCAATCCTTTCGCGTCTTCCTGATAAATAGGTGTGACAGAAAAACCACTGCCATCGGGATGTGTTTTGTGCAAATAGGGAATGAGCAAACCAAAGGAAGCCCCCAAGGCATATCCGACCATCACATCTGAGTAAAAGTGTTTACCACTTTCTACACGCAGTGCGGCTTGTGCGGCTGGAAGTGTTGCTGCAACTGACCAGATACCTACTTTTGACCATGTGCTCATATCGGGATGAAAATCGGTCATCACTTTGGCAAAAAAGAATGAAAACGCCGCAGTTTGCGACACATGAGCAGAGTAAAAAGAATAGCGGTTGTCTTGTTTAGCGCGTTTGTCAAAAGAAAGATTTGTGTTGTAAGCAATGGGTCTGAAACGGTTGAATGCATATTTGGAATTAAAGGACAGGGCATTGTTGGCTAAAAATATTTCCGCACCCATGACCGCCAAGGTTTTGTATTCTTTACGGGTGCTTTTGTCCAAATAAAAAACAATAACAGGAAGAGCAGAAGCGGCTCCGAGCAAGATGTCACTCGCGTCTGCGGCGGACTGTGCGTAGTTGAAAGCCACGCCTCGATCAAGTCCGTTGATGTCATTTCGGTCAAGATTGGCGAGCTGTTCTGCACTAATTTTCCCCTGGTCGTTGGTTGTTTTTAAAATAATCCCGCTGACAACCAAGCCGAGTCCGACACCGAAAATATAAGTTTCTTTTTTCTTGCTGAGTTGATAAACTTTTTGGGGTTGTTGATCGGATGTTTTGGTTTGACAGCAAATGTGTTCAGTATAAGCATTATTGTTGAAGGCAATTTCCTGAGCAGTTAAAAATGTAGTTGTCAAAAGTAAATTGGTGACGAAAAATAAGATTTTATACATGATTACAAGGATTCATAGGGTGAGAACTCCAATTGCAAAATAACTACTTATTTTTAGCCAACGTATAATTCCTTTATTTTTATTTGATTAAAATATTTTACAGAAAGAAAAATCTTGAATTAAACAATTTGGAAAGGAAAGCATATCTCGAAAAATTACTAAATTGCCGACTATTCAGACTTTCATCAAATAAAAATTAAATTTACACTTATGAAATCGCCATTAATAGCAAGTTTGCGCAAGCAAAGACCCATAAATAAAATGCGATAACATATCCGCCTGTCGGCAGACAGGTGTGGCCGCTAATAATTAAATTTTACATCTATGAAAAAAACATACTTGATATGCTGCTTTTTGGTTTCTGCTTTAGGTTTTGCACAAACCAGCGGAACTTTGATTGTACTCAACAAATCGGATGATACAGTCAATTTTATCAATCTAAAGACCGACAGCATTGTCGCTACTATTCCCACGGGCAAAAACCCACACGAAGTTGCTATTTCCTTGGATGGAAAGACTGCTGTCGTGACCAATTACGGCAACGCCAAAGAACGCGGAAATTCACTCACCATCATAGATATACCCGAAAGAAAAGTCACCAAAACCATCAAACTCGATTATTTTGCACCTCACGGGATTGTCATGATTTCAAACGAAGATGTTTTGGTAACCTCTGAAATGAACAAAAAAGTATTGGTTGTCAATATTCCATTGGGCTACGTCACGCAAGAAGTAGGGACTGGCCAAGAAATAAGTCACATGGTAGCCTATGCAGGTGAAGTTAACAAAGCTTTTGTAGCTAATATTGGCTCGGGAAGCGTATCGGTAATCGACTTGGATAACTATCGCTTAGAGAAAATAATTCCCACAGGAAACGGTGCCGAAGGCATTGCAGTTTCTCCAGACAATCAATCGGTTTGGGTGACCAACAGAGCTGCAGATTTTGTTTCCGTGATTGATATCGAATCATTCAATATCGTGGATTTAATCGAATCGCTCAAATTTCCCATTCGCGTGAAATTCACACACCAATCTAATTTGGCTTTGGTCTCCAACGCACAAACAGGGACTGTCAATGTTTTTGACGCACGAACAGACGAGCTGCTTCATACCATTAGCATGGAAGCCACGGCTACGGAAAAAGAACCCGGCAGATTATTTCAACAGTTTGAAGACAGTCCCGTTCCGGTCGGAATCTTGATTCATCCCAACGATAAATATGCTTATGTCGCCAATACCAATGCCGATATTATTACCGTCATTAATTTAGAAACATTTGCCGTAGAAAAAAGACTCAAAGCAGGAAGAGAACCGGATGGACTTGGGTTTACACAAATAACATTTTAGCAGTTTATATGATGAATCTGACCATACTCGGATGCTATGCCGCCACTCCGAGAACGTTCACAAACCCAACTGCTCAGGTACTCGAACTCAAAAATCACCTTTTTTTGATCGATTGTGGTGAAGGAACACAAGTGCAACTCAGAAAAAGCAAAATCAAGTTTTCCCGAATAAAACACATCTTTATTTCCCACTTGCACGGCGATCATTTTTATGGATTAATAGGACTGATATCAACTTTTCGATTGCTTAACCGATCACAAGAATTGCATATTTACGGCCCTGTAGGTATCAAAGAAATCATTTTGTTGCAACTCAAATATGCTGATTCTTGGACGAATTTTCCGCTGGTTTTTCATGAACTCATTTCGAAAGAATCCGAATTAATACTCGAAGAAGAAAACCTAACAGTATCAACCATTCCACTGAAACACCGAATCTATACCAACGGTTTTTTGTTTCGAGAAAAATTAGGAGAACGCAAGCTAAACATGAAAGCGGTCGGAAAATATAAAATCGAAATTTGTGACTACCAGAATCTTAAAAACGGCAAAGATTACATCACCCACGAAAATGAAGTCATCCCGAATCAAGTATTGACTTTTGATCCGCCCAAACCCAAGTCGTATGCCTTTTGCAGCGACACAGTTTTTGATTTGGATATTATACCCTATATAAATGGTGTAGATGTACTCTATCACGAAGCAACTTTTTTGGATGAGCACCAAAAATTGGCAACACCCACCAAGCACAGTACTGCCAAACAAGCGGCCGAAATCGCCCGTCAAGCAGAAGTAGGTACGCTTATTTTAGGTCACTTTTCGACCCGTTACGGCAGCATCCAACCTTTTTTAGAAGAAGCGCAGACCATTTTTGAACCTACATTATTGGCAGATGACGGCAAAGTTTTTCAATTCGATTAACAAACATCTTTATCAAGGAATCAAAAAGTAGTAAATTGCACCTTTAAAACAAAAGATGGAAAAAGACCTGAGCAATTATCGCAAAAACTACGCTCAAAAGATACTGTCTGAAAAGGATATCACAGACAATCCCATGCAGCTTTTTCAAGAGTGGTTTTTGGAAGCCGAATCCTCCGAAACGGTTGATGAAGCCAATGCCATGACTGTTTCTACCCTTGGTTTGGATGGATTTCCGAAAGCCAGAGTGGTTTTGTTAAAACGCTATACCTTCGAAGGATTTATATTTTTTACCAATTACAACAGTGAGAAAGGCAAAGCCATAGCTGCAAATCCGAATATTTGTTGCTCATTTTTCTGGCCGGGATTGGAAAGACAAATTATCATTAAAGGAAAGGCGGAAAAAATAGCAGATAATTTATCGGACGGTTATTTTGAATCACGACCTTTGGGCAGCCGCTTGGGTGCGATTGTGTCTCCGCAAAGTGAAGTAATTCCCAACAGGGAAATTTTAGAGGAAAAGCTGCATAAACTCGAAAAAAAGTTTGAATCCAAACAACCTGAGCGACCTAAATTTTGGGGTGGATATTTAGTCAGACCCCAAGAAATTGAATTTTGGCAAGGCCGTCCCAATAGACTTCACGACCGCATCCGATTTCGATTGGTCGATATAGATTGGATTATGGAACGGTTGGCGCCTTGATAGTTTTTTAAGTATAAGCCACACTTTCAAACAGGCAATTACAATTTTATATATTGATGATAAATAGATATTCTTAAACAAATCATCAAATTATCAAATCATCAAATTATCAAATCATCATATCATCAAATCATCAAATCATCATATCATCAAATCATCAAATTATCAACTCATCATATCATCAAATTATCAAATCATCATATCATCATATCATCAAATCATTTGACCAACATATTGACAATATTTTATCACATTTTGAAAATATAATACCATAACTGTTTTGTAAAAAATAAAGTATCTTTAAACCTCAAACAAAACCGTTTTTTCATGAGTTTTCAAATCAAAGAACAACCCAATCAATACGATGTGATAATCGTTGGTTCGGGTGCAGGTGGCGGTATGGCTACCAAAATATTGTCTGAAGCGGGTCTTTCCGTTGCAGTTGTCGAAGCCGGTGGCGATTTTGATCCTGCAAAAGAAGAAGATAGAACCCAATTGCGATGGCCGTGGGAATCGCCAAGGCGTGGTGCGGGAACGCGTGTGCGCCCTTTTGGTGATTTTGATGCGGCAATTGGGGGTTGGGATATAGAAGGAGAACCCTACACGGTTGCAAAAGGAAGCAGTTTCGATTGGTTTCGTTCACGCATGGTGGGTGGAAGAACCAACCACTGGGGTAGAATCTCCCTTCGATTTGGTCCCAACGATTTTAAAAGAGGCGATATAGACGGATTAGGCGAAAGTTGGCCCATAGGCTATGAGGATGTAAAACCTTATTATGACAAGGTCGATAAATTAATCGGCGTTTTTGGTTCAAAAGAAGGAATTTACAATGAACCGGACGGGTTGTTTTTGCCACCTCCAAAACCCCGACTTCACGAAATGATGCTCAAAAGAGGAACGGACAAGATGAACATCCCGGTGATTCCTTCTAGACTATCAATACTGACTAAAAGAATCAACAACGAGAGAGGCGTTTGTTTCTTTTGCAGCCAATGCAACCGCGCTTGTCAAATATATGCCGACTTCTCATCAGGGACTTGCTTGATTAAACCCGCACAGAAAAACGGAAAAGTAGATTTATATACCTATGCGATGGTGCGCAAGGTAACCACAGATTCGGAAGGCTTGGCAACCGGCGTTTCCTTTATCAGTAAAGTGGATATGAAAGAACACAAACTTACGGCTAAAGTTGTAGTCTTGGGTGCATCAGCCTGCGAATCGGCTCGCATTATGCTCAATTCGAAATCTGCTCAACACCCCAACGGTCTTGGCAATGGAAGTGGCGTAGTCGGACATTATTTACACGACTCTACAGGAACAGGCAGAGCTGCCATCATGCCCGATTTGCAGAATCGAGATCGTTATAACGAAGACGGCGTAGGTGGGATGCATGTTTATACACCATGGTGGCTTGACAATAAAAAACTCAATTTCGCCAGAGGATACCACATCGAATATTGGGGTGGAATGGGAATGCCGAGTTATGGTACCGGTTTTGGAATGGACACCATGCGTAAATATATCAAAGACGAATTTGGAAACGTAGGTACAAACGGAGGTTACGGTTTGGGTCTTAAAAAAGATATCAGAAGTTATTTTGGTTCCATGGTCGGCATGTCCGGTCGTGGAGAAAGCATTCCGAGGTATGAAAATTATTGTGAAATAGACCCAAATACTTTTGATAAATTTGGAATACCGGTATTGAAATTTCATTACAATTGGACTGACCAAGAAGTCAATCAGGCTAAACACATGCATGATACTTTTGAAGAGATTTTGACAAAATCAGGCGCGATTTTACTCGGTAGTAAGCCGGGCAAAGATACACAATACGGCTTGCAAGCACCCGGAAGGATTATCCACGAAGTAGGGACAATCCGCATGGGCAACGACCCTAAAAAAGCACCACTCAACAGCAATTGCCAAGCACATGAGTGTAAAAATTTATTTGTGGTTGATGGTGGTTCTTTTGTTTCCCAAGCTGATAAAAACCCAACCTGGACTATCTTGGCACTGGCTTGGAGAACCTCAGAATACATTATTAAAGAACTTTTGCAAAAAAACATTTAAACCGTATATCATGGATAGAAGAGAAAATCTAAAATTGATTATGGCCGGAACCTTGGCCAGCAGTTTGGTATGGTCAGGTTGTTCAACAGAAACGAAAATTGTTCAAGCTCCCGCAAAGACCTACATACCTCCCTATGCTCGAACTGATGAAGAATTAAAGATATTAAGGGAAATCGATGAGTTTACTTTTTTTAATGAATTCGAAATAGCCAAACTAAACGTTTTGGTAGATATCATTATACCTTCTGATGAAAATTCTGTCGGCGCAAAAGACGCAGGAGTAGTTGATTTTTTAGAATTCATCATGAAAGACCAGCCCGACAATCAGACCCTGATGAGAGGGGGGTTGATGTGGATTGATTTTACTGCTGATGAAGCTTATGGAAAACCCTTTTTGGAATTAACTTCCGAAAATCAAACTCAAATTCTTGATTTGATTGCTTATCCGGATACAGCCGAACCCCAATTTAAAAATGCAGTATTGTTTTTTAATTTGCTCAGAAATCTCACGGCAACCGGATACTTTACTTCTCAGACCGGAATTAAATACATGGGTTATCTGGGAAACACACCGAATATTTGGAATGGAGTTCCCGAGGAAGTAATGAAAGAACACCAATTGTCCCTCGATTCAAAATATATGGATGTTTATTTAAAGCCTGAAGAACGGGATGCAGTTGCGCAATGGGATGACAATGGCAACCTGATTGCGTAAAATTGTATTTCCTTTTATCTTCATAGCATATTGTTTTCCATGTAGTTCAGTTGTCTAATGTAGAATTTATTCAAAAAGTAACCAATATACTTGTTCAATATCTTTTCTCATTGTATCTTTGCAGTCCCGTTTTTAAAAAGCGGGTCTTTTTTTGAGATTTTAAAGTGCTTTTGGATGGCTTTCAGTCTTTTAAAAAAAACCTTTAAAAAAGTAAAAAAAAGATTTGGAAAGGAAGGAAAAAGGGTTTTATATTTGCACCCGCTTTCAGGGGGATGAATAAGGGAGGAT
>PHDQ01000120.1 GCA_002841025.1 Bacteroidetes bacterium HGW-Bacteroidetes-13
GGAGAAACCGAATTGCTCCCAATTAACAACAAACCGTTGATGTCTGTTTGAAGTCCATCTAAATCGATCGCTAAGTAGCTGCTATTTGCACCAGAAGTCGATCCGTTAAAAAAAACCAAGACATAGCCGTCCAATGGAAAATTGGGTGTTTCTGACAAAAGTTCTACAAACTCTTTATCGTCTATACTGGGTGTGTCTGAGTCTAATTCGTTGATTACAAGTACCTGAGAGAATGAAAATCCAGAAATCAGAAATAGTAACGCGTGTAAAAATAATTTCATATTTGTTAAATTTTTACAAATATAAGTAGAATATGTATGAGATAAAGTTATTAAAGTGAGTTCGACATTTAATAATTTGGTATAAAGTGGTTTGCGTTTGACTCTTTGACATCTGCGCTAAGCTGCGTTATTCGCGGGAGACTTTTAAAGAATTTTCCCGCTGATTGTGCAAATGTATGCAGATGGCTACTTTTTTAAAATCATTGAATGACAGTAATTTGTGTTTAATTTGATTGGAAAGTTTGTTTTTATTAAATCGAACTCACGTTGTTAAATAGTTTAGAATGAAATAAACGGAATACTTCAATTGTCCTCAAAATACAAACAAGCAAAATCGGTTTTTTGGCTTATAAAAAAATTAATTCACCAAACTGAAACTATAAATGATGACTCCTGACTGAAGATTTGGCGCATCTGCTTTTGGCTGCCATTTGGTTGCCAAGGCAGCAATTTTGGCTTGTTCGAGCAAACAGGCAGCATTGTTGGTGGTTCCCCTTACTCCGGGTTGGGCGTAAGTTACTTTTCCTTCCCGGTCAACATCGACCCGAACAACGACGGTGCCTTCTTCGTTGCATATGTATTTGGGCTTGGGCTTGGTCAGTGCGCCGCGATCACCCAATTGATAATTACCGCCGGTGCCGGTGGCGCTGTTTCCGTAATAACTTTTCGAATCTTTGCTTCCATTGGGATTGCCTTGGTCGCCGGTGCCGGTTTTGTTACCATCGCTGTTGCTGCTGTTGTCGCCCGAGGTACTTCCGCCTTTGAGCATGTTGCTGAGTGCATCGGTGGTCGATTGAGAAACTGTTGGTTTGGGAACTTCTTTTTTGGGTTCTTCGACTACTTTTTTCTCAACTACTTTGGGCGTTTCCACCTTTTTTTTGACTTCTTTATCCGGAATAACTACCGACTCTTCAATATCCTGCGTTAAAATCTTTTCTTGAGCAGTTTCAATTACTTTTTCCGTTTCGGGATTGGTTTTTGGCGGAGCAGTTTGCGGATTGGGAATCGTCGGTTTGGGCTGTGAGGTTTGAATGTCTCCCGATGCGGCATCCACATAACCGAAATTGACGGCGATACCATTTTCCGGAGGCGGGACAAGATAGGTCATACCGGCAACAAACATCAACAAAACCAACAGCATCAGAATTACCGTTGTCATGGCAAATGATTTTCGTTGATGGGTTGTTTCTAAGATTGACATGTTAATTGGGTCTGACAGCCAAGATTATTTTATAATGATTGCGGTTGGCAATATCCATCACACGGACGGCTTTTTCAATCGGAACACTTTCTTCTACTCGAAGGATGATGGTCGGGTTTTCTTCATTTTGCAATTTGGCTTGCAAAGTACTTTCCATCAAGGTTTCTTCTACCAATGTCTGATCAACGTAAAATTCAAATTTCTTATTGATGCTGACAGATACATTTTGGGTATTGGTCGATTTCCCCTTGGCTTTGGGCAATAACAAATCCAGCGCATTGGGCGCATTGGAGGTTAACATGAAAAAGATGAGCAACAAAAAAACTATGTCTGTCATCGACGACATGCTGAATTCCGGACTCACTTTGTTTCTGCCTTTTAGTTTCATTGTCTCTAGTTACTGGTTGCTGGTTGCTGGACTGTTGCCAATTGCCTATTGTTTCTATACTGGTTCGTCTAATAAATCCAAAAAATCAACGGCATTGGCTTCCATTTGATGCACCAATTTGTCGGTTTTCACCACCAAGTGATTGTATCCGATGTAGGCAATAATTCCGACAACCAATCCGGCTACGGTCGTGGTCATGGCTGTGTAAATACCACTTGCCAAAGAACCCATTTCCGCCTGTCCGCCACTCGAGGCGAGTTCGTGGAAGGCAATTATCATCCCGATGACTGTTCCGAGGAAACCAATCATGGGAGCCACACCGGCTACAGTTGCCAACACACTTACGTTTTTTTCCAATTTGTAAACTTCAAGCGTACCCGCGTTTTCGATGGCTTTGTTGATGTCTTCCAAGGGTTTACCAATGCGCGAAATACCTTTTTCGGTCAAGCGAGCGATGGGTGAATCGGTTTTTGCACACAGTACTTTAGCGGCTTCAAGTTTTCCGGCTGATACATTTTCTTTGATTTGATGCATGAAGTTTTTATCGATTTTGCCGGCAGCTTTGATGGCAAAAACTCTTTCAAAATAAATAAACAATGCCACGGCCAATAAGATGAAAAGAATGCCGATGATGATGGTGCTCGCCGGTCCGCCGTTGACTACTAAATCAATAATTGAGAGCGTTTTTTCCTGAACAACATCCGATTCGATTCCATCTTGCGGAAGATCTTGAAAGTTTAGCATAGCAATAGACACATTAGTTTAGTAGTATAACTTTATTTCTTCAACAAAATTATACATTCAAGATAAAATCCCTGATTAAAATAAAAGCAATCGAGCCCAGAACAAAACCGGCAACGGCAAGAAGCGTGATTTTTTTGACGTACCAGAAAAAATCGATTTTTTCCATGCCCATGGCGACTACACCGGCTGCCGATCCAATGATGAGCATGCTACCACCGGTACCTGCCGAGAAGGCGATGAAGTGCCAAATGGGATGATCCAAGGGTTCGGAAAACATGCCCATACCCGCTGCCACCAATGGTACATTATCAATAACCGCCGAGGCAACCCCAAGAAGCATTACGACGATATCTGTATTGGGAATGGCATTGTTTAAACCTTCCGCCAAGTGAAACAATTGGCCCAGCGATTCGAGTGCCGCAACGGCCATCAAAATACCGAGGAAGAAAAGAATGCTGGGGAGTTCTATTCTGCCCAACGAATGATGGACAGGACTGTGGTGTGCGGCAGTTTCACTTTCAACATCAATATGAGTTACACCAAATTTTGAGCCCGAAAAAATTTCCGCAAAGGTTGCTACCACTGCCAGTGAAAGCATCATACCTACATAAGGCGGTAAATGGGTAACGGTTTTGAAAATGGGCACAAAAACAATCATGCCGAGGCCTAAATAAAGCATGGTCGAACCATATTTAGATGCATTGTTGTCAGACGATAAATCAACTTCATCTTCTATTTTTCCTTTAAACATGTTAAATTGGGTAGCTATTAAAACAGGAACTGCAAAACAGATGATGGATGGTATCAACACGTGTTCGATGAGTACTGCGGAAGATACTTTTCTGCCTATCCAAAGCATGGTAGTCGTGACATCGCCGATGGGTGACCAAGCGCCACCAGCATTTGCAGCAATGATGACAATACCTGTAAACCACAACCGCAACTCCCTGTCTTTTATCACTTTTTGGAGAATGGTAACCAAGACAATGGTTGCTGTCAAGTTGTCAATCACCGAAGATAGTACGAAAGCGAGTATCCCAAAAATCCAAAGTAGTTTTGTTTTTTTCTTGGTTTTGATAAAGTTTTTAATGGTGAAAAAACCATTGAAATAGTCGATAATTTCCACGATGGTCATCGCACCAATCAGGAAAATCAAAATTTCCGAAGTTTTACCAATATGATGCAAAAGCAGACTTTCCAAATCGGAAGGCTCCAATTCTTTTAAATCAGCATTGACTTCAAACACTTGTAAATGACTCAATGCAATTACTGCCCAAAGCAAAGACATCATGGCTAAGGCAGGAATGAGTTTGTCGATTTTTAGTTTATGTTCAAGAGTGATTGCGAGATAGCCCAGTACAAAAATGACAATGACTAAAGATTCCATGGATTTTGAAAATAGGAAGTTACGTTAAGAGGGTGAAGAAAAGTTTATTAAAGATACTAATTATTTTTAATTCTATACATTAAGGATGAAATCTCTAATCAAAACAAAAGAAATGGCTCCACCAAGAAATCCGAGAAATGCCAACCATGATATTTTTTTGAGATACCAGAAGAAATCGATTTTCTCGAGACCCATGGCAACTACACCGGCCGCTGAACCAATGATGAGCATACTCCCTCCCGTTCCGGCAGAATAAGCGATAAAATGCCACAACGGGCTGTCTTCTGGATTGGGAAACATACCCATGCTTGCCGCAACCAAAGGCACATTGTCAATGACTGCCGAACCGATACCCAAAAGACCTACAACAATATCCGTATTTGGTATGGCTTGATTCAACCCCTCCGCGAAATGGAATAATTGACCCAACGATTCGAGCGCAGCGACCGCCATCAATATACCAAGAAAGAAGAGAATACTGGGTAGCTCAATTCGTCCCAACGAATGGTGAACAGGACTGTGATGTGCTGCAGCTTCACTTTCTTCATCTAAAGTGGTCATACTGAATATTTTTCGACTGAATATTTCCGCAAAAGTAGCAACAATCGCTAAGGACAGCATCATACCCACATAGGGAGGAAGATGCGTCATGGTTTTAAAAATCGGCACAAAAATAATACCACCCAAACCTAAATAAAGCATGGTTGCGCCATGTTTAGTGGTTTTGATTTCGGCATCGTCAAAATTCACATCGATTTTGCCTTTGAAGGGTTTCAACTTGCTAGCAATCAAGACAGGAATGATGAAACTTACAAGGGACGGAATCAACACATGTTCGATCAACTGGGAAGCTGAAACTTTTTTGCCAATCCACAGCATGGTGGTGGTGACATCGCCAATGGGAGACCAAGCACCGCCGGAATTGGCGGCAATCACAATCAGTCCGGCAAACCAAAGCCGAAGTTCGCGGTCTTTAATCACTTTTTGCAAAATGGTTATCAAGACAATGGTAGCAGTCAGGTTGTCTATAATCGCTGAGAGAATAAATGCGAGTATGGCGAAAATCCACAAAAGATTTACTTTGCTTTTGGTTTTGATGAAATTTTTGATGGTTTCAAACCCGTTGAAATAATCAATGATTTCTACAATGGTCATGGCACCAATCAGAAAGATTAAGATTTCAGCGGTTTTACCAATGTGATGCAACAACATGGATTCTAAATCGGAGGGTTCTAATTCTCTCAATTCTGCGTTTACTTCAAATACCTGCATGTGGTTGAGCGCGATGATTGCCCATAAAATGGCCATCATGGCGAGCGCGGGAATGAGTTTATCAATTTTGAGTTTGTGTTCGAGGGTTATCGCGAGATATCCTAAAACGAAAATGACTACGACTAAAGTTTCCATGGTTTTTGGTGGTTAATGGGTTAAACAAGTTGTTTGAGTGCTATCTCAAACGCCGTCTGGCTGATATTAATTTTAGTTGGGTTGATTTGAATGATTTTTTCTAAACTTTTGCGAATGGTTTCAGAAGTGTCTTTAAAGATGGCTTCGTCAGTCATCTGGACTTTGCGTTCCATAAAATAAGCAAACACCCGAGCCATGCCGCAGTTCGAAATAAAATCGGGGATAAGGGTGATGTGCTTGTCGATATATTCCATGATGGGTCCGAAAAAGATGGCTTCATCGGCAAAAGGCACATTGGCACCGCAGGAAATCAGTTCTAACCCGGAGTCAATCATCGCGGTAACTTGTTCTTTGGTGACCAATCGCGAAGCGGCACAAGGCACAAATATATCTGTTGGAATTTTCCAGATATTTTCATTTATTTCTTCAAAAGGTATCAAATTGGGATGTTGGATGGCATTGCCTTTTTTACTTAAAAATAAATTTTTAACTTCCTCAAAACCCATTCCGTCTCGGTTGATGACACCACCTTTGTGATCGATGATGCCGACAATTTTCACACCGGCTTCTGCCAGATAGAAAGCGGCTGCCGCACCCACATTGCCAAAACCTTGCACGATGGCTTTTTTACCTTCAACAGCTGTTGAAGTCAATGCATAAAAGTTTTTGATTGATTCGGCAACACCATAACCGGTTATCATATCGGCAACGGTAAATTTTTGGGCTACATCGGGTGAGAAGTTTGGATTTTCAAGTACTTTAATTACTCCTTGACGCAATTGACCGATTCGGTTGATTTTATCTGCTTCCGTCGGTCTAAAATGACCGTTAAAGACACCTTCCTGCGGATGCCAAACCCCGCAACTCTCTGTGATGGGAATCACTTCGTTGATTTCGTCCACATGCAGGTCGCCACCGGTGCCGTAATAACTTTTCAACAAGGGAGAAACTGCCTGAAACCAGCGTTTGAGAACCCCTTCTTTGCGCGAATCGGTAGGGTCGAAATTGATGCCCGATTTAGCACCGCCAATAGCCGGACCGGAAACCGTAAATTTTACTTCCATGGTTTTAGCCAAGGACAAAACTTCATTTTTGTTCAATCCTTTTCGCATGCGCGTACCTCCTCCGGCTGCTCCGCCTCTGAGTGAATTAATCACCACCCAGCCTTCTGCTTCCGTTTCGGGGTCATTCCAATGAAAAACTATTTCGGGTTTTTTTTGTTCGTATTGTTGAAGTAATTCGTTCATAAAAAAACATCTGTCCTTACAAATATAATATTTTACAAAAGCTTTCGTCTATTTCTTTATAATAATTTTTATCAATTTCGGATTGATTTTGCAACCCATTTAAAAACAACTAAATATCAGTAAACGCTTCGTTGTGTTTTTGAAAATTTTTTGACAGCCTGTGTATTGAAAACTTAAACATCAATCATTCTTGGAACTTTAGGCCCCAAACTGTGTCAGATGATGATCCAGATGCTTGAACATTAAATCGTTCCATTGCTGAGAGGTAAGTCTTCCAAATAAAGGATGCATTTTATTTTCGTAATACGCACTGCCGTTTTTATGAAACCGTGTAAATAATTCCAAAAGTCTTGTCTTTTC
>PHDQ01000121.1 GCA_002841025.1 Bacteroidetes bacterium HGW-Bacteroidetes-13
GTAAATCGGGTCTTTTTTGAAAAACTCCAAAGTATCGTGCATCCAGCCCATCATCCACTTCATGCCAAAACCCAATCCGCCCAGATAAACCGGTTTGGTCACCATCGGGAAAGCGGTAGATTCTTCGGCAATGGTTTGTACATCGTCAAAGTTTTTAAAAACTTCCTCATTAAACTCTTTCAAAAAAGAAATAGCATCTAAATTTTCTCTGCCGCCATAGATGTTTGGCTCCCATTGACCGTCTTCACGCGAATAGTCTAAATAGAGCATGGAGGCAACGGCATCGACACGAAGCCCGTCTATGTGATATTGTTCCAACCAAAATATGGCGTTGCTAATCAAAAAGGCTCTGACTTCATTCCTTCCATAGTTAAAAATCAAACTTTTCCAGTCTTGGTGATACCCTTTTTTTGGATCGGGGTGCTCATATAGACAACTGCCGTCAAAGAATCCAAGTCCGTGTGCATCTTCGGGAAAATGGGAAGGAACCCAATCCAAAATAACACCAATATCGTTTTGGTGCAACTGATCGACCAAGTATTTGAAGTCTTCGGGTGAACCGAAACGCGAGCTTGGGGCAAAATAGCCTGTCAACTGATAGCCCCAAGATGGTTCATAGGGATGTTCCATGACCGGCATAAACTCTACATGGGTAAATCCGGTTTCCTTGATGTATTGGACTAAATCTACTGCCAATTCGCGGTAAGTTAAAGAACGGTTTTCCTGTAGGTTTTTTTTCCATGAACCCAAGTGAAGTTCATAAACAGAATAGGGTTTGTCTAATCCGTTTTTGTTTTTCCGATACGACATCCAATCTTTGTCTTGCCATTTGTGGTTGCCGTCCCAGACAACGGATGCGGTATTGGAAGGGATTTCGCAAAAGCGCGCATAAGGATCTGCTTTTTCGGTTTTTACATCATTGATGTTTGAGTGAATTTTATATTTGTATAAATCTCCGTGTCCTACCGCAGGAATAAATCCTTCCCAAATTCCGGAACTATCCCATCGCACATTGAGCGGATGTTGGCCTTCCACCCAAAAATTAAAATTTCCGATCACGGAAACTGATTTTGCAGAAGGTGCCCAAACTGCAAAATAGGTACCTTTAATGCCATTGTGTGTCACGGCATGGCTACCTAATTTTTCGAATAAACGGAAGTGTTTTCCGGATTTGAATAAGTCGATGTCAAATGCTGTCAGCAGGCTGTAAACCTGAACTTTGTTGTCCATATCAGTCTTGGTTATTTAAAATATTAGAAATTCCTTTGAGTGGGATGATGGCCCATCGAGGTCTAGAATTAAGTTCATATCCCAATTCATAAACCGCTTTTTCGAGCATACAATACTTGAGTAAAAAATTGATTTCGGATTGGTATCCGATGTTTAGATTTTTAGATTGTACAAAACTCACATAGGTATTCATAAAAACACCGACCATGTATTTGTACAATTTTTCTCCGGCTTCAAAAAGTTCTTCACTTTTTTGGGGATATTTCTCTTTATTGTTAAAAATAGTCGCATAAATTGCATAATGAAAAGATCGGAACATGCCGGCTACATCCTTAAGTGGTGGTTGTTTTACTTTTCTATCACGAATGGTACTTTCGGGTTCGCCTTCAAAATCAATGATATAAAAATCCCCGTCATTCACCAAGACTTGCCCCAAGTGATAATCTCCGTGGATCCGGATGCGTTCTCCTTTCAGTTTGGTTTCATCAAAATCGAGAAAACGCGTTCTTAATTCTTTTTTATTATTTAGAAAATCATGTGCTAATTCTAAGGGCATGCCGTCTAATCGATGCATGTTGTTTTCAATCAAATTTACACGGTTTTCAAATTGATAAATCAATCGGTTTTTCAACCAAACCGTATAGTCATTCGTGAAATTTTGCGAGGTAAAGGCCGTGTCTTTGGTTTCGGAGCCTAATGCAATGTGCATCTGTGCAGTACGGCGACCGAGCGTGGCTGTTTCTTTGAAAAGTTCAATGCCTGTCCAATCCAAAAACGCTTTTGGAATATCGGTTGGGTGCAGTCGGGTAAACAGTTTGATTTCGGGTAGTGAATTAATCTCTATTTTATTTTTTTCTATGTTTGAGAAAACACCATCTAAAACTTTCAAAAAATAACTCCAAGCATCACCTTCATTGGGAATGAGTTCTTGCATCAAGCCTAAAGTGATGGTGTTTTTATCGGAAAAATTGAGGCTGATACTTCCCAAATATGCTGGCGTATTTTTGAAATGTCCGGTTTCTGTCAGGAATTTACTGATTTCGTAGTCCGGATTTTGATCGACATATATTCTCCTGAAAATTTTAAGAATGTATTTGTCGTTGAATACGATGCTGGTGTTGCTTTGTTCTACGCCTAAAAACTTAGAAGATTCATACGAAACAGCTTTTAATCGGGCTCCTTTTCTGAATTTGACCAAACTGTTTTTTTCTTTTTTGTTGTGGATGATGTTTTCGAAAATCAATTTGCGCATTTCTTCCAAATAAATACCGTCTATCAGGTAACCTATTTCTTTTTTGAGTTGAACTTTCGCCAAGACAATAGAATCTTGTGTTGGTTGCTCTTTCACAAAAGCCAGCGGAAGAAAATAATCTTGTACAAAAGCTTCTTTAAAATTGACTTCAAACAGCACACCGTAGAAGCAATTTTCGTCGTTTTCAAGTTTAAAAAAATCGAGTAATTCGATGTATTTCATCGCGCTCGATTTTCCAGCATACCACCTTTGTTTCAGAATGAAAGGCTCTAAAATATCTTGACAAAATGTTTCTGCAAATTCAGGAGACTCAAATAAAAATCGCCATTCATTCTCAAAAACATGCACATTGTCAAATGTGGCCGAATTGATTGCTTGTTTTTCTTTCATTAGGTTTAAATATTAATCGGCAATACCCCAATATGGGAATCGAATATACGTGTTTTAAAATTTATTTGTAAATTTTAAAGAGATGAAACGGTAAAGAAGGATGAATTTCTATATAATTCCATTCTTTATTCCAAATATAACTACTGTCGGTGATTAAATCATACACCCGCACCGGATGTCCTTCTCTGATTCCCAATTCCTGCAAAGGCAATTGCACCCAACCTTGCTGTTTGTAATAGGGGTCTAAATTGACAATCATCAGCGTTTCATCACTTCTGCTGTCATCAAATTTGTAGTAAGCCAATAGTTGGTTATTTTCTATGCTGCAAAATTGAATGTTGTTGGTTTGTTGCAAAGATGCGTGTTCTTTACGGATGTGATTAATCTTTGAAATCAACATGGTAATCTTGTTGCTTTTATACCAATCCCAATGGTGAATTTCATACTTTTCAGAATCCAGATATTCTTCTTTGCCCGGTACTGCTTGGCAAACCATTTGTTCAAAAACAGGGCCGTAAATACCTGTATTTGAGCTTAAAGTAGCCGCCAAAAAATATTTCTGTAAATGTACCGATTCGAGACCGCTTTGCAAATCATAGGGATTGATGTCGGGTGTGTTGGGCCAAAAGTTGGGTCTGAAAAATTCGCGTTGGGTGGTTTGTGTAAGTTCGGTCAGATATTCTATGAGTTCGTGCTTCGAATTGCGCCAAGTGAAATAAGTATAAGATTGTGTAAATCCTTGTTTTGCCAGTTGATGCATGATTTTTGGTCGTGTAAAAGCTTCTGCTAAAAACAACACATCGGGATGTTTTAATTTGACCTCGTTAATCAACCAACCCCAAAAGAAATAAGGCTTGGTGTGCGGATTGTCAACTCGGAAGATGCGAATGCCACAATCAATCCAATAAAGTGCGATGTCCAAAAGTTCATTCCAAAGGTTTTTAAAATCTTCCGTTTCAAAATGAATAGGCAATATATCTTGGTATTTTTTGGGTGGATTTTCTGCATATTGAACTGTTCCGTCCGGTCGCCATTTGAACCATTTCGGGTGTTCTTTTACATACGGATGGTCGGGCGCACATTGCAAAGCGAAATCCATGGCAATTTCGATTCCGTGCTCGTTGGCAGCGTGAATCAATTGTTTAAAATCATCTAAATCGCCCAATTGCGGATGCAATGATTTGTGTCCACCTTCTTTGGAACCGATTCCCCAAGGCGAACCCACATCGCCTTCTTTGGCAACTGTTGCGTTGTTTTTTCCTTTTCTGTTTACCTCTCCAATCGGATGTACCGGTGGAAAATAGAGCACGTCAAAACCCATTTGGGCTATGCGTGGCAACAAACGATGGCAGTCTTTGAAAGTTCCGTGCACGTTGGGTGTTTCGGATGCCGAGCGTGGAAAAAATTCGTACCAAGTACTGAATCGCGCTTTGACGCGATCGACATATACGGCATATTCCCACGATTCGTTCGACAGGAAACGGTCGGGATGTTTTATAAATATGCTTTTTAAATTTTTCGAAACCGCCTCCGTGATGGCCGTTTGATACTGATTTTCATCGGTGAAAATTTCCAACAAATAAGTCAAGTATTGTCGCGTAGTTTCGTCTGCTTCCAGAATGATTTTTTCAATATAGATCCGACCTTCTAAAAGCTCAGAGGTGACTTTTTGCCCGTCGTCGATTTTTCGCTCAATGCCGTGTTGCCAATTCAGTGGATGATCAACCCATGCGCTGATTTTGTATTCATAAAACCCTTGCTCACTCACTTCAAATGAGGCTTCCCAACGGTCATTGACGGTGGGTTTCATCCGAATTTCAGACCAAGTTTTTTGATTTTTAGTTTTAAACAAAAGTTCAGCTTGGATGACATCGTGACCATCCGGGAAGACATCTGCTTCGACATGAACGATTTCGCCCAACACTCTTTTGACAGGAAAAATTCCACCTTCTACCAAAGGAGAAATATTTTCTATAACTACACGCGATTGATTTATCATAAAAAAAACATTATCATTTTTTATAAAAGTATAAAAAATGGATTAAATATTTATCTTGCGTGTAAATTTTTTGATAATGCCACAAAAACAATCAAAGTTGTTACAAGAAAGAAGTGTTCAAATCCCTTCAAATATAATAAAAACCGGAAAAGTTCTCCAATCCATTTCGCTCTCATTGGCAACAAAATTTGCGGCTAAACTCTTTATCACACCGATAAAATACACACCGCCAAAACGGGAAGAGGTCATGGATCAAAAATCGGTTCAAAAAGACTTCACGATTAAGGAAATAGATCGCGTCATTCGGGTGTACGAATACGGACAATCGGACAAAAAGATATTGTTGGTACACGGTTGGAGTGGGCGAGGCACCCAAATGTTTAAAATAGCTGATGCACTGCTGAAAGCAGGATTTATGACCATTAGTTTCGACGCACCGGCGCACGGAAAATCACCCGGAAAGACCACGATGATGCCTCATTTTATTGCCGCTTGTTTGGAACTTGAACAACATTACGGATCGTTTTATGCAGCCGTTGGTCATTCATTGGGCGGGATGAGTTTGCTCAATGCGGTCAGAAAAGGATTGCAGCTCGAAAAATTGGTATTGATCGGCACCGGCGACAGCATCACGGAAATCAGTTATGAATTTGTCAAAAACCTCCAACTCAAACCAGAAGTGGCAGATAGAATGAAAAAACATTTTGACAAACTACACGACGAAGACATCGACCGTTATTCGGGTAGTGAAGCCGCTGCGTTTGTCCATATCCCAACGCTGGTGATTCATGATGAAGAAGACAAGGACGTTTCGGTTAGTTGTGCGTATAGAATTGCCAAAAATTTGAAAAACAGCGAGTTGGTTATCACCCAAAAATTAGGACACAGAATGATACTCGCCAACCGTGAAGTCATAGAGAAAATCTGTAATTTTGTCGATATATCAACTTTATGATTATGCGATTAAATTTATTCATTATAGGCTTTTTCTTATTTTCATGTATTGCTGTTTCGCAAAAATTGGAAAGAAAAAAGACACGCATAGTTGATGACCCATTCGGCATTTTTGGGAAGGTGAGTCTTTGTAATTTTGAGCCGAATATAAGTGATTCTGACAGTTCGAAAATAGTGGATTTATCTAAAATCAAAGCTGACTTGGGGGTTATTGAACCTTATATTGCCATTACATTGGTTGATAAATCATATATTTTTGAAGATGATTATGATAAACTAAGCGCGTTTTTTTATTTAAAATTAGACAGAGAACACAAGATTAATAAAATTCAAAACAGTGGGATTTCCAATCTAAACTATTTTCTGTTGCCCAATATATTCCCTCACGCAAGAGTGCACGATTCAAGAAGAAATAATTTATTCAAGGTTAGTTCCTTACTATACAACGACACGCTTTCCAAAAAATACAATCTTTTTTACATTTTCTTTGCTTTTACAGATAACAATAAGGAAGTATTTGAGGGAAGTGTAAGTTATTTCATCATTGATAATGATAGTAAAATGACAATTTTTTCAGACACAATCGGTACAAATTGCGACTTTAGAGATTTGAATTTCTTCAATCAATTAATAGACTACACTTTTAGCAAAATGGGACTACTCAAATCTGAAACTGAAAATTAATTTTAGATAAAATTAGAATGAAAAGTTGGCACATTTCGATTATCGTTGTTTTCGCATTATCCTGCAACGGTCAAGACAAAAACAAGGAAGTCAAAACCTTTCCAATCGTCAAAACTGAAGCGGAATGGAAGGCATCATTAACAGATTTTGAATATTTTGTGCTTCGAGAAAAGGGAACAGAAAGAGCTTTTTCAGGCAAATACGATCATTTTTATGAACCCGGGACTTATGTCTGCAAAGCATGTGCGAACCCTTTGTTCGATTCAAAATACAAGTTTGATTCCGGCTCGGGCTGGCCGTCTTTTGACCGTGCAATAGAAGGTCATGTCGTGCTGAAAACAGATCGCTCCATTGGAATGATCCGAACGGAAATTTTGTGTGCCCGATGCGGCAGCCATCTCGGTCATGTTTTTGATGACGGCCCACAAAAAACCACCGGAAAACGTTATTGTATGAATTCAATCGCATTAGATTTTAAACCCAA
>PHDQ01000122.1 GCA_002841025.1 Bacteroidetes bacterium HGW-Bacteroidetes-13
ATAGGCCCGCCGTTGGGATTTCCAACACCAATAGTAAAAACTTTAACGCCTGCTTCAGCAAGGTATCGTGCGGTTTCAGCAACATTTCCTTCGTGGTCTTCTCCATCTGAAATGACAATGATGAGTTTGTTGGTCTGGGCTTCATCATTAAAAAAACTTTGGCTCATGGTCAGCGCGTCTTTGATGGCAGTACCCTGTGAGGAAAGCATGTCGGTATTGGCACTTTGCAAAAACATTTTGGCGGCGTTGTAGTCGGTAGTAATCGGCAAAAGCGGATGAGCCGTTGCTGCATAAACGACAATGCCGATGCGGTCACCTACCAAATCGTTGATGATTTGATTGATGAGTTGTTTGGATTTTTCCAACCGATTGGGTGCAATGTCCTCTGCCAACATGCTGCGAGACACATCCAATGCAAATACGATATCGATTCCTTCTCGTTTCACCGTTTCTATTTTTGTCCCTATTTTCGGATTGACCAATGCAATGACTATGCTGAAAATCGTTAGGCAAATCATAATTAGTTTTAAAACAGGCTTAAAAATTGATTTGTCCGGAGCCAATTGTTTGAGAAACTTATTTTCCGCAAACTTGGCTTGCGTTCTTTTTTTCCACCATTGCAACAGCAAAAATGCCATCACCACCAAAGGGATGAGTGCCAATAAATAGAAATAAGACTGTTGTTCGAGGATATACATTTTCCGTAAAAATTATAAAACTAACATTAAACAAAACTTTTGAAAACCGTCCATCGAAGCGACAATTCCAACAACAAAAGCAAGCCGCCTATCCACACCCACTTTCTGAATTTTTCATCGTAATTGTAATACTTAAACTCTTCAATTTCTGTTTTTTCGAGTTTGTTGATTTCATCGTAAATTTCTTCAAGTTTTTTGTTGTCGGTGGCGCGAAAATATTTGCCGCCTGTTTTGTCCGCAATTTCCTTGAGCAGCGCTTCGTCTATTTCGACCGGTACATTTTGGTACACAAAATTTCCATTGGCATCGATGGCAACCGGTGAAGGTGCGGTGCCGTTGGTTCCAATACCGATGGTGTAGGTTTTGATGTTAAACTCGGCGGCCATGTCGGAAGCAATGCGTGGGTCGATAAATCCCGCATTGTTCACTCCGTCTGTCAGTAAAATAATTACTTTGCTGAGCGCTTTGCTGTCTTTTACTCGGTTGACAGCCGTGGAAAGTCCCATGCCGATTGCAGTCCCTTGTTGCATGCGGTCGTCAAACGTGAGTTCGTTTAGCGCGGTAAGAACAATTTCTTTGTCTGATGTCACAGGCGTTTTGGTGAAACTCTCTCCGGCAAAAACCACCAAACCTATCCGGTCGTTGGGTCTTTCTTTGATGAATTGAGAGGCAACGCGTTTGAGTGCTTCAAGACGATTGGGTCTGAAATCGCGTGCGAGCATACTTCCCGAAATATCGATAGACATGACGATGTCAATCCCTTTGGTGGTTTTTACCTTGCTGGTTACATCGACCGAACGTGGTCTTGCCATGGCTACAATCAAGCAAGACAAGGCCAATAGTTTTAAAACAAACAAGGCGGGTTTGATTTTTGCCAACCATGATGTACCTTTTACAAAACCCGAAATGTTGGAAATATGCAGCGAAGCCTGTTGGTTTTTTCGCTGCCAAACATACCAAGCTATGGCTACCGGAAGTAACAAAAACAACCAGAAAAACTCAGGATTTACAAATTCATTTGCGCCAAACATACTCATTCGCCTTTTAGTAATTTGATGGAGTTAAATATTCTTTTCGAAATTTCAGGATAGTATCGATCTTCTTTTTTGTAAACAACCACAATCTGCCGAAGGGAAGGCTTGGCAAAAAAGGTGTAAACATCAAATTGATAAGCCACGCTGTCTTTGAAAAAATTTCCGGTTTTGTGCGTGCCGTTTATTTCGTCGATGGTAACATCTTCCGATTTGAGTTGAAAATCTTCCAAGCCAAACCGCTGTTTGAGTTCGCCGGCCGACAATTCGGAAACTTGGTCGTTGGTAATCTCGAGTTGCGGATTGAAATTGACGTGATTGACAACAACATACAGGTCTTTTCCCAAATTACCGTAAGCGTAATTGGTCATGGAGACAATGGCTTTTTCATTGCCCGCGGGAATGGGAACTTTCACTTGCGTCAATACTTCGGGCGTTTGGATGCCTACCGGTGGATACCCGTATTCACTGTAAACCCAATCGCCGTCTAACATGAGTTTGGATGTTTTTCTAAACAGTGTATCCATCGTAGGACGGAAACCGTATTTGGCAATCATCACACCGCCGGTACCCAGTAAAATCAGCCCGACGATAGAAGCCGCAACGATGAGTCTGCGTTTTTTTCTCCTTTTGGCTTGCAGTATCCTTCGTTGTTCGCCCGCCATCAATTCTTCTTCAGTTGGTTCGGGAAGTGTTTCGTGTGTCAGACTGATGAATTGAAGAATGTTGTCTCTGTCGGAACGCGCATCTTCTAAGGTATTGCTGTATTTGGCAAATTTCACCAAATCGGATGTTTTCAGGGTTTCTCGAAGTTTGTTTAGCGTGCTTTTTTCAAGTTTGATTTGTTCAGAATCAATCAAAAGTTCAATTTTTTCGAGCAATTCATCCGAAGTACATTCCATCACATCCACATGAACTTCAGATTCGTAATAGATTTTCAATACATCGGTGACTTTCGAATAATAATGTTTGTAATCTGTCTGTTCGTTTAAGGAGAAATTATCCAATTTTTGCAATTCCGAGATGGCTTTTTCATAAGGAGGCAATTCTTCTTCGGCTTCTTTTTTAGCCTTGTATTTCATCCAAAAATAAAAAGCGATCGAACCTAACACCAACAATATGCCGAATGTCCACCAAAAATATTTCCAAAAGTTCGATTTGGGATGCACCGATATGATGTCTTTGATGTCATACATTTTTTGTTTGAGTGTATCGACCGGAACGTCCAAAACTTTTATGGAAATTGAATCAGTCTGGTAGCTTTGGTTGCTGATGATGATTGGAAAAGAGGGAATCACATAGCTGCCGGAATCGAATTTGGTCAGTCCGTATTTTTTAATCAGGTTGAACAAGTCTTTTTCACGAAAAGTATCAATGGGTGATTCTTCGATGATTTCAAAAGATCCAAATTGCTTGGCTTCGGGGAAATTGACACTTCGGGTAGAGTCAACTTTAACCGATACCGTCAGATTGATTTGCTCGCCTATTTTGATTTGTGTGGTGTCAGTCTCTATTTTTACAATCGGTTTTTTCTGCGCAAAGCCCATGCTTCCAAAGAGTAAAAGAATCGGTAAAATATGTTTAGCAGTAAAAATCGGCATAAAATCAGTTGTTTTTTTGGACATGGTTTAACGCGATTTGAAGTAACCCAATAATTTTTTTACATACGAATCTTCCGTATTCATCTGGATAACGCCTGCGCCGCTTCGCGAAAATTGCTTTTCAAAAGTTTTAACGGTTTCCCGATAGTGTTCGGCATAGTTGTTTCTGATTTTTTTGGACGCAGTGTTGACGAGTATTTGCTCGCCTGTTTCCTGGTCTTTCATGTTGACGATGCCCAAATTGGGAATTTCTGTTTCGTGCTTGTCAAAAATTCGGATGCCGGTGACATCATGTTTTCTGCCAAAAACGCGCATGGGTTGTTCGTATCCGATCGTCATAAAATCGGAAAGTATAAACACGATGGCTTTCTTTTTCATAATTCCCATGAGGTAGCGCAGTGCCTGACCCAAATCTGTTTTTAGGCTTTTGGGTTTAAACTCCAACAATTCCCGAATGATGCGCAACACATGCGATTTTCCTTTCTTGGGCGGAATAAACAGTTCCACTTCGTCTGAAAAAAGCAACAAACCAACCTTGTCGTTATTTTGAAGGGCTGCAAAAGCCAAAGTCGCCGAAATTTCGGTAATCATTTCATTTTTGAAACTGGATTGGGTTCCAAAAAACTCCGAACCGCTGATATCGACCAACAACATTAAGGTCAATTCGCGTTCTTCCTCAAAAACCTTGATGTACGGCTCGTTATAACGCGCGGTTACGTTCCAGTCGATGGCGCGCACATCATCGCCAAATTGATACTCGCGCACCTCGCTAAAAGTCATCCCACGTCCTTTGAACGAACTGTGATACTCTCCCGAGAAGATGTGATCGGACAACCTCCGGGTTTTAATCTCTATTTTTCGAACTTTTTTTAATAACTCTTTGGTATCCATAAAGGTATGGTGAACGCAGTTTAACGATTGATGATTTTTAAATGATTCTTCGCAACTATCATTTTTTATAAAATCAAAACCAATGATTTTGATTCAATTATAATTTTTTTGTATTGAATGTTCATAGCATTTGAAATTGAGAATGCGATTAAAAATAATTAAATGAGTCTCGAATTTCTTTTAATAAAATTCAAATTTTGTGAACAAAATCATTTTTAGGGCACTTCGATTTCGTTTACAATTTTGTTGATGATGTCAACAGAAGTTACGTTTTCCGCTTCGGCTTCGTAGGTAAGACCAATGCGGTGACGAAGCACGTCGTGCACCACGGCGCGCACATCTTCGGGGATAACGTAACCGCGACGTTTGATAAAGGCATAACATTTGGAAGCCATCGCCAAGTTGATGCTTCCCCGTGGTGAAGCACCGAAGCTGATGAGCGATTTGAGCTCTTCGAGTTTGTATTTTTCAGGATAGCGCGTGGCAAAAATGATGTCGAGGATGTATTTTTCTATTTTTTCATCCATATATACTTCACGGACAGCAGCTTGCGCGCGCAAAATTTGCTCGGTAGATACGACTGCATTGATTTTTTCAAAACTGCCTTTGAGGTTTTGCCGCATGATGAGTTGTTCGTCCTGTACTTTTGGATAATCAATCACCGTTTTCAGCATGAATCGATCTACTTGGGCTTCGGGTAGGGGATACGTTCCTTCTTGTTCGATGGGGTTTTGCGTTGCCAATACCAAGAAAGGTTTGTCGAGGATAAAAGTTTGATCGCCGATGGTCACTTGTTTTTCCTGCATGGCTTCGAGCAAAGCAGACTGCACTTTGGCAGGCGCACGGTTGATCTCATCTGCCAAAACGAAGTTGGCGAAAATGGGTCCTTTTTTGATGGAAAAATTACTTTCCTTCATGTTGTATATCATCGTTCCGACCACGTCGGCAGGAAGCAAATCGGGGGTAAACTGTATGCGACTGAAACTGCCTTGTACGGCTTTCGAAAGTGTGTTGATGGCCAGTGTTTTTGCCAAACCCGGCACACCTTCCAACAAGATATGTCCTTGTCCCAAAAGACCTATCAACAAGCGCTCAATCATGTATTTCTGTCCGACGATGACTTTGTTGATTTCCCGTGTCAACAAATCGACAAATGCGCTTTCTCTTTCTATCTTTTCATTAATTTCTTTGATGTCAAGAGTTTGTTTCGTTTCTTCCATAGTTGTTAAATTTTTTCGAGCGAAAGTTACATTTATTTTAGTTAAAAAAATTTCATCGCAAATTGGAAATTTATTTGCTTATAGGCTGTTAATAGTAGGTTAAAAATGAAAAATATAAAAGAGGGATAAAAATGTTGATTTTCTTTTTCCCATTTTAAATTATTGATTTACGATGCGATTTTATGTCTTTACAATTCTCAAAATCACATTGAACTTTATAAATTCCCTATTTTTACACAAAAAATAATTTATGTCAGACCTGAAATCAAAAGGTTCGCTGTACGTTCATCTTCAAAACCGCGTAGCAACGGTCGAATTTGGTCATCCGGCTGCCAATTCATTTCCAGCCGAATTGCTTGAAAGATTGTCCAAAACTTTCCGCGAATTATCTGAAAACAAAGAAGTTTCAGTCATCTTGCTGAAAAGTGAGGGCGAAGAAACATTTTGCGCCGGTGCTTCTTTCGACGAGTTGTTGGCTATTCAAAACAGTGAACAAGGCAAGGAGTTTTTCTCCGGATTCGCTCATCTCATCAACGCGATGCGCACTTGCCGTAAAATCATTGTCGGTCGCGCGCAGGGAAAAGTTGTGGGCGGTGGTGTCGGAATTTTGGCTGCCTGCGATTATGCTTTGGCGACTGTCCATGCATCTGTAAAATTATCGGAGCTGAACATCGGCATCGGACCCTTTGTCATCGCCCCGGCGGTGGAGCGAAAAATCGGGAAAGCCGCTTTTTCGGAGCTTGCGCTCGCTGCGCACGAATGGAAAAATGCCTATTGGGCAAAGGAAAAAGGATTGTACGCACAGGTTTTTGATACCACCAAGGAGTTGGACAAGGAAGTGAATTTTCTAACCCTAAAATTAGCCGAATTCAACCCGGAAGCTTTGGCTGAATTGAAAAAAACGCTTTGGGAAGGAACCGAAAATTGGGACAAACTCCTGATTGAACGCGCAGAAATCAGCGGTAAATTGGTACTTTCGGATTTTACCAAAAATGCCTTGGTACGTTTTAGAAAATAACCTAATTTTAATGAAGTGTTAGTCACACATTTGATGACACATCCTTCATGAAAAAGCATTGATAATAACATTTAAAATAAAAATTATGACTAAAAGATTTTTAACAATCACTTTATTACTTTTTGTAAGTATAACAGTTTTCGGACAAGTAGATAAAGAATACAATGAAACGCTTAAAAGAATGTTTGTAGTTTCAGGCTCCGAAAAATCTTACCAAGCAGTTATCAAACAAATGTTCACGATGTTTAAGCAGCAATATTCTGATGTAGAATCTGATATGTGGGGTGATTTGGAAAATGAATTTTCTAAAACATCCTTGAATGATTTAACAAAAATGTTAGTCCCTGTTTATTCTAAATATATGACTTTAGAAGATTTAAAGGAGCTAATCAAATTCTACGAAACACCAGTTGGAAAGAAATTTGCAAAAAACACACCATTGATCATGCTAGAATCTATGCAGATTGGAGAACAGTGGGGAATGAAAGTTGGACAAGATTTTGAGAAAAAAATGAAAGAAAAAGGATAC
>PHDQ01000123.1 GCA_002841025.1 Bacteroidetes bacterium HGW-Bacteroidetes-13
GCCCAGAAACCTCTCGACTGCGCTCGAGGAAACGGTGACTTTTTGTGTAAATTACACACATTTAGCTAAATTAATCGGGTTCGGCTTTTTAGAAAGCGTATTTTACGAACAAAAAAATGCCGCATGTTTGATTTGCGGCATTTTATAATCGCTAAACGCATCAATTTCTATGCATTCAGCACTTTGATTGCCTCTTTGATTTTGCCTTCGAGTTCGTCCATCAACTCCGGATTGTCTTTGATGACTTCCTTGACTGAATCGCGACCCTGACCGAGTTTGGTGTCGCCGTAACTAAACCAAGAACCGCTTTTTTTGACGATTTCGTATTGAACAGCGAGGTCGAGAATTTCACCCACTTTGGAGATGCCAACGCCGTACATGATGTCAAACTCACAGGTTTTGAAGGGCGGCGCTACTTTGTTTTTAACCACTTTCACACGGGTGAGGTTTCCGATGACATTGTCTCCGTCTTTGATTTGGGTGGCGCGACGTATATCGAGTCTGACAGAAGCGTAAAATTTCAACGCGTTCCCGCCAGTGGTGGTTTCGGGATTGCCGAACATCACACCTATTTTTTCACGCAATTGGTTGATGAAAATAACCGTACAATTGGTTTTGCTGATACTGCCGGTAAGTTTTCGGAGTGCTTGCGACATCAAACGGGCGTGAAGTCCCATTTTGGAATCGCCCATTTCTCCTTCTATTTCACTTTTGGGTGTCAAGGCTGCGACAGAGTCAATCACAACGATGTCGATGGCTCCCGACCGGATAAGATTATCTGTAATTTCTAAGGCTTGCTCACCGTTGTCGGGTTGGGAAATAATGAGGTTGTCAACATCCACGCCTAATTTTTGGGCATAAAATCTGTCGAATGCGTGTTCAGCATCGATAAAAGCAGCAATGCCACCCGCCTTTTGTGCCTCGGCGATTGCATGGAGCGTAAGTGTCGTTTTACCGGAGGATTCTGGACCGTAAATTTCGATGACACGACCTCTCGGGTAACCGCCTACACCCAAAGCCAAATCCAATCCAAATGAACCGGAAGGAATGACTTCCGTTTCTACGATGGCTTGATCGCCCATTTTCATCACGGCTCCCTTGCCGTAGGTTTTATCTAATTTATCAAGTGTAAGCTTAAGGGCTTTCAGCTTGGCTTCTTTGTCTGAACTCATGGAAGTAAATCTAAATTTGTTTTGGGCTAAATTAAGATAAGTTTCGAGCGGAAACAAATTTTATAAAAATTCTTATCGATAAAAAGCAGACTTATTTGATGCCTAAAATACTGTTGTATTGTTTTGGACTGTCAAGAATTTCTTTTGCTTTCATGATAGCCGTATCATGCGTGAGATAGAATTCGTACAATCCATTCCGATAGGCGTAACGTTTGACAATTTCATCTGTCAGTTGCGCAAGGATTTCGGATTTGGCTTGGTTGAGTAAAATCAATTTTTCGACATCAATTTTTGATTTAATCTGTATCAAATCGTTTTTAAGTTCGTTGTCAAAATTGTCTTTTCCTGCCGCTTCAATGGTTTGATTGAGTGCTTTTTCGGTGTTGGTTTGAAAATTAAAATTTTTGGTTTTGGCGAAATTTTTAAAAGCTTCAAAATCTTTGTCTGTCAATCGGAAATCAGAAATTTGAAAAGCGGTGTGGTCATAAAAATATTGCGTTGCAAAATCAAAAATCAAGTCATCCGCAAGCAGTGCTTTGGTGATGGGGCTTAACTGCTGATTTTCAATTGGCACATCGGGCATGATGCCGCCATGGTCAAAAACTGTGCGCCCGTTTTTGGTTTTAAATGCTTGTACATTTTTTTTGTCGATTCGTTGCGCGTTGCCGCTTTCGTCTCTGTTTTGATAATCGAGGGCTTGAATTCCCCTGCCGGATGGGATAAAATAACGGGAAATCGTAATCTTGACTTGGGTGCCATACAACAGCGGTTTGGGCCTTTGCACCAATCCTTTTCCGAAACTTCGAGAGCCTAAAATGACCGCTCTGTCTAAATCTTGTAGCGAACCGGAAACAATTTCTGAAGCAGAAGCGCTGCGACCATTAATCAAGATGACAAGTGGAATTTCTGTATCCAACGGATTGTTTCGAGTCAAATAAACATTGTTAAACTTTTCGACTTTCGATTTGGTCGAAACCACCAATTGGCCCTTTGTTGTAAAAAGGTTGACAATATCGACCGCCTCGTTCAGCAACCCACCCGGATTGCCCCGCAGGTCTAAAATGATGTTTTGCAATCCGTCGATTTTCATATCGCGGATGGCATCTGAAACCTGAGAAGTTGCTTTGCGATTGAATTCGTTGAGAACAATGTAACCGGTTTTCCCATCAATCAATTTGTAAAACGGCACGGCATCAACTTCAATATCTTTGCGATTAAGTTCTGTATTCATCGTCTTCCCATTGCGCAAAAAAGTCAATAAAACTTTCGATCCGGGTGCGCCTTTCAGCAAAGTGCTCGCATCGTCTTTCACATCTGCCACATTCACATCGCCTATTTTGATGATTTCATCGCCGGCTTTGAGTCCTGCTTTGTCTGCCGGATAATCTTTAAAAGGCTCTACGACCAACAGGCGATCCTTTTTGGTTTTGATGAGTGCGCCGATACCGGAATACTCACCCGAACTTCTGATTTTGGCATCTTCCACATCTTGTTCGTTCATAAAAACGGTGTACGGATCCAAATCGTCCAACATTTCTTTGATGGCTTTGTCCATCAGAGCCGCCGGATTGACCTCGTCCACATAGTTCATGTTGACTTCTTTGTATAGCGTGGTGAAAATCTCTATCTGTTTGGCAATTTCGAAAAAATTACTTTTGTAGGTTGCCGCAGAAATCAGCAAGACCGGTATCAACAATAAGAGCAGTATGCGCAGGGTAATTTTTTTTCTCATGGCGTTATTTTACCGTATAAATGAACTAATCTGCAATCTTTTTATTCGATTGTATCTCCAATTCTTTTAAAAATTTGTTTATCAACACAATAATTTGCCGATCTGTTTTGTCAAGACTTGGAATTTCTTTGCCAAGGTATAAAAACATGATGGCATGGGGTGTTGATATTTTGTTAAAAATGAGGTACTTATTCCGTCTATAGGCTTCCCGCATCAATCTTTTGATGCGATTGCGGTCAACAGCCTTTTTAAAATTGCGTTTGGAAACAGATACGCCTGCTTTTACGGGAAAATTATTGACTTCAAATGTATCGGGAATACAAACCGCTTTAAACGGGTATGCCGTCAACACCAATCCTTCTTTGAACAATCGCTCGATGGTTTTGGTAGATTTGAGTTTTTCCGATTTTGGAAATTTTTGATTCATCGATTTATTGCAGTTTATCAATTCCCGCCAAACCCCGAAAGGGTTCTAAACCCTTTCGGGGTTGAATGGTTCTCATTTCTTAATTCCCTTTCGATTCAAACACATTGTTATCGCGGTTGATGTCAGCCATTCTTTCAGATGCGTCAATGACTACTTTCTGTACCGTTTTGTCACTCTCGATATCGAAAGCATACTCCGGATATGCCCAAGCCCAATCAGGCAGAACAGTTCTTTGCAAACCTTCAGCGGGTTTTTGTCCGAACATCATCCGAAGTGGAATGTAATAATTGGCAATGCTTCCGTCGTCAAAAGTTACTTGGAGGTCGAGTGGCATCGGCATCAAACCGATTCGCGACAAGGCAACGGTCGTTTTTCCTTCCGAATGGTTTACTTCCTTCACGGCATAATCGATGGTGTTGGTGGTTTTAGTCCAGTCAGTCAAATACCAATCCAATTGGATGCCCGAAACTTTTTCAGCTACCCGCATGATGTCGTTGGGTGTCGGGTGTTTGAATTTAAAATCGTTGTAATATCGCTTGATTGTTTTCGCTAAGTTTTCTTTTCCGATGACATACCCCAATTGTTCCAAGAAAATTGCGCCTTTGCTGTAAGCGGCAATACCGTAAGCAAAATTGGTTTCGTATCGATCTGCATGGGTTGTTTGTGGTTTTTCAAGCCCGGAAGTTGCCAATCGGACATAACCCCGATAAGAACCTTGATGTGGATTGGATTTGTTTTCTTTTAAAACCACATTCTCCGCTTCGGTAGAAATATAGGTGGTAAATCCTTCGTCCATCCATTCGTTTTTACTTTCATTGGAAGCCAAAACATGTTGAAACCAGGAGTGCGCCAACTCGTGCGCAGTCACGCCGGCAAGACTTTCGTATTTGCGTTCACCGGTAATAAGTGTGAGCATGGCGTATTCCATACCGCCGTCTCCACCTTGAATAACCGAATACTGCTTGTACGGATAATTGCCAACATGCTCATTAAAAAAATTCATAAACGCAGCTGTATCGGGTTGCAATTTTTTCCAATTTTCAAGTATTTCCGGCTTGTTTTTGTAGAGAAAATGCAGCGTCACGCCATTCGGACCGGGATACGTATCGTGAACATAGTTGGGGTCGGCAGCCCAGGCAAAATCGTGTACTTGCGGCGCGATAAAATGCCATTTGAGTTTATCCCCTTTTATCTTCTTGGGCGTAACGCCCGCGTCTTGATAGCCATGCCCGATTTCATTCGGATTTTGCAGATATCCACTGGCACCCAAAGTGTAGGTTTTATCGATGTTGATGGTCACATCAAAATCACCCCAAACACCGTGGAATTCACGCGCGATGTAGGGATCCGGATGCCATCCTTCAAAATCGTATTCGGCCAATTTTGGAAACCATTGCGTCATGGAAAGTGCCACACCCTCCGCATTGTTTCGACCCGATCGACGGATTTGAACAGGTACTTGGCCGTTAAAATCAAGTGTAAATGTGGTAGAGGCTCCGGGTAAAATCGGTTTGGCAAGCGGTACTTGCAAAATGGTTCCCACGGTTTGGGCATCAACTTTCTTTCCGTCTTGTTTGAGGTTGGTCACTTTCAAAAACCCAATCTCGTCCGGTTGTAGCTTGCTGATGCGGTCAGCAACTCTGGAGTCGGCATCGCGAATGGTTCTCGAACGCACATCCATTTCGCTGCCGGGTTGAAAAGCATTGAAATAGAGGTGATAAAAAACCTGATGCAAAGTATCGGGCGAGTTGTTGGTGTAAACCAGCGTTTGCGAACCGGTGTATTGGTAATTTTTGACGTTCATGTCCACGTCCATGGTGTAGTTGACATGTTGTTGCCAATAACCGTCAGCAGATTGTGCATTAGACGTTTGTACACTTAAAATGATGAACAGGAAAAAAACGATTTGATGTAACTTATTCATTTCAAAAACTTTAATTAAATATTTTATTTCATACTTCTTGACAGTCTATCCGCCAAAATAATCGCATTGTAGAGGTTGACGATGCTTCCGGTTTTGGACAAATCGGCAAAGGGCTTGGTGTCGTCACCGCCGGGAACTACGACTACTTTATTGATTTTAAGTCCGGAATCCATGATGATTTTTTTGACTTGGGAAGCGGAAAGTTTCGGATAATAAGACCGAATAATCGCGGCAACGCCGGCAACAGCAGGTGATGCCATCGAAGTTCCTTGTAAGTATTCATAGGTGTTATTCGGCGTAGTTGACCAGATTTTCACACCCGGTGCGAAAACATCGACGTTTATTTTGCCGTAATTGGAGAATCCGGCGACAATATCAGAGCCGTATTTGTAGCCTATTGCGCCCACTGTCAGCACGTTGTCGGCAAATTCAGTAGCGCTTCCTTTTTCTTGGTCATTTGGATAATTGTAGCTGTTCGGATCGTCCAGAAACAGGTTGTCGTTTCCGGCGGCATGCACAATCAGCACGTCTTTGGAAGCTGCGTATTTGATGGCGTCGTAAACCCATTCTTTGTTGGGTGAAAACGATTTTCCAAAACTTGCGTTGATGACTTTTGCACCGTTGTCCACCGCGTAGCGAATGCCGAGCGCAATGTCTTTGTCGTACTCATCGCCATCGGGCACTGCGCGAACGGGCATGATTTCAACGTGATTTGCGACACCATTCATCCCGATGTTGTTGTCGCGAATGGCAGCGATGATTCCGGAAACATGTGTGCCGTGTTTGATTTCTTCCTTGTCCGGTCCCATCACGTTGTTGTTTCCGTAATTTTTGTCATTGTAGTTGTACGGATCATCGCCAACCACCTTTCTTCCGTCAAAATTCACATTCAAATTGTAGTCCAATTGACCGGAAATATAATTTTTAAATTCTGTCAGTTCTTTTTCAAAATCTTCTCTTGTGCCGTTAGACAATACCTGCAACATGATGTTTCGGGATTGAAGCACTTTGGGATCTGTCGATTTGATACCCTCCACATCTTCTTTGGTGTATGTTGTTTTTTTGAGGTAATCTTTGATGGTTTGGTCAACGGTTACGATAAAATCCAACTGTTGTTTGGGTGCTTCCAGCTCTTTGAGTTTCTCTTCTAATGACTTTTTAGCCCTTTGGTAGTCCGCAAAATCTGCCTTGTCGGCAGCGGCAATCTGGCTTTCTGTTTTTCCTTCAAATCGAGTTTTATTTCTTTTGATGATCCGGGTTAATTCCAAATTTTCGTGTACCGATTTCCCAAGAAAATTCCAGCCGTGGATATCATCGATATAACCGTTGTTGTCGTCGTCTTTTCCGTTGTTCGGAATTTCTTTTGCATTGGTCCAAATGATAGCGGCCAAGTCTTCGTGCTCAATGTCAACGCCGGAATCAACCACGCCTACGATGACTTTGACACCGGTTTTCCCATTTAAAAGTTGAGCATACGCTTTGTTGACACTCATCCCCGGAATGGTATCCTTAACCAAGTCCAAATTCATCCAAGTTTTGAGTTCACTTTCGGAAAGCTCGGAAGTTTTGGCAGGCGTGCTGTCTATATTTTGAATCGGCGTTGAGACAATCGCAGGAACGCCGCCGCAACTTTGTAGCAACAAGAATAAAATGGCGAGTAACAAAAATTTTGAGGTGTGTTTCATGGTATAAATATTAGAATGGGTATTGAAAATTTCTGATTTGTGATTT
>PHDQ01000124.1 GCA_002841025.1 Bacteroidetes bacterium HGW-Bacteroidetes-13
TAAAGGCATTTGAAGAAGCAGCAAAACAAAAAAATCAATTTGCGTATCCGGTTCATCTCAAGTTCAATACCGGGCTCAATCGCTTGGGTTTCAATCCGACAGACATAGCGTCGGTTACTTCCTTTTTATCGGTCGCGACTTCCATCAAAATAAAATCTGTTTTTTCTCATTTGGCAGCAAGCGAGGATTGGGATGAGGAAAATTTTACCCGAAAGCAGATTGAAAGTTTTACGGTCATCACCCAACGATTGACGGAAGCATTGCTACACAGACCATTGTTTCATTTGCTCAACACTTCCGGGATACTCAACTATCCCGAAGCGCAGTTCGACATGGTTCGATCCGGAATCGGGTTGTATGGATTTGGAAATTCGTCAGCGGAAGATGCCAGGTTACGCCCTATTTCTACATTGAAAACAATTGTTTCGCAGTTGCATACCGTTCCCGTGGGAGAATCGGTGGGTTACAATCGCGGTTTTGTTGCAGACAAACAACAAGTAACTGCCACTTTGCCCATCGGACATGCTGACGGACTCAGTCGCCGCATGGGAAAAGGAGTAGGTTATGTTACCATCGGCGGACAAAAAGCACCCTATATTGGCAATGTATGCATGGATATGATCATGGTCAACGTCACCGGAATCGATTGTGCGGAAGGCGATGAGGTCATTGTTTTTGGAAAAGATCCATCGGCAGAAACTTTGGCGCAATTGACAGGCACGATTTCGTATGAGTTTTTGACTAAAATTTCTAAGCGAATCAAAAGAGTTATTGTTTAAAATCTTTTTTGTTAATTTGTGTTAACCAAAACCAATAAAATTTATTAATATGGGATTTCTTAAAGACTTCAAATCGTTTCTCCTCAAAGGAGACATTATCAATTTGGCCACTGCGGTTATTGTGGGTGGTGCTTTCGGCAAGATTGTCGCGTCGTTTACCAACGATGTGCTGATGCCGCCAATCGGTATATTGCTGGGCGGTGTCAATTTCACCGAATTAAAATTAACACTTAAAGAAGCCGTTGGGGATGTGGCTGCCGTGACCATCAACCACGGAAGTTTTATCCAGACCGTCATCGATTTTGTCATCATCGGGTTTTGTATTTTCATGGTTTTGAAAGCGTATGAACGCACCCAGAAAAAAGAAGCACCCGCTCCGGCTGCTCCCAAAGGACCTACACAAGAAGAATTGTTGGCAGAAATCAGAGATTTGCTGAAGAAAAAATAAAACACCAAATCACGCCACCATAAAGCCTGTCAAATTTTAGGAGTTGACGGGCTTTTTTGTTTATTACACATAAGTTGTGTTGCCTTTGTAGAAAAGTTATCGAGTCTAAACGCTTTCTATACAACTTCAATGTCATTCTCTTCTCCCAAAATCTTGTTTTTCAAAAAAGAACAGTATTTTTACGAGCTTAAAATATTTTACTGCTTTTATAGTTTATACAAAACCACCAAAGACCAAATCGATTGAAAGAATTCCTACGCTATATTTTACTTACTTTGTTGGTGCTTGTTGCGGCATGTTCCACCAAAAAAAATGCTTTTGTGAATCGGAACTTTCATGCACTGACCACCAAGTACAACGTGTTGTACAACGGCAAAGTTGCGTTTGACGAAGGGCGATTGAATATCGTTGAAGCGTATGAAGACAATTTTTGGGATATTTTACCCGTAGAAAGGCTTCAAGTATCGGAAGAAATTCTATTTCCCAATCGGCAACCCAAAAACAAAAACTTTGAAATAGCCGAAGAAAAAGCCACCAAAGCGATTCAAAAACACGGGATGAACATCAACGGGAATGAAAAAAACCCGCAGATGGACGAGGCTTTTTTGTTGCTCGGCAAGGCACGTTATTTTGATCAACGATTTGTGCCCGCTCAAGAAGCATTCAACTATATTTTGTACAAATATCCACAAAGCGACAAAATTGCCGAAGCCAAAATATGGCGCGAAAAAACCAACATTCGCCTCGAAAACGAGCAAATCGCCATCAAAAATTTAGAAAGATTGCTCAAGCAAAACGAGCTCAACCGCCAAGATTATGTGGATGCCAATGCCTTTCTCGGGCAAGCATACATCAACCTCAACAAGATTGATACGGCAACGGCCTATCTCAAAGAAGCGGCTTTCACCACCAAAAATAACTACGACCGATCGCGGTATTTGTATATTTTGGGTCAATTGTATGAAAATCAACAACAATTGGACAGTTCGGACATGGCATTTCGGGAAATTCTTCGGATGAAACGAAAAGCACCTCGCATGTATTGGGCGCATGCACAAATCAAATTGGCAGAACACTTTGATTATGCAGACGGAAACGATGCGGAAGATTTGAAAGCATTGACCAAACTCGAAGAGAATCGGGAAGCAAGGCCGTACTTAGACAAAATATATTACCGGATTGCCGAGTTTCACAGGCAACACGACTCGCTTTCACTTGCCGAAAAATATTACAACCAATCGCTGCGTGAAGAAACACCCGATAAACATCTGAAAGCACTTGATTATCAAATGTTGGGAAATTTTCGTTTTGACCAAGCTGAATACCTGCAAGCCGGTTTGTACTATGACAGCACCTTGGTCAACATGGATCAAACGACTTTGACGTATTTCCGGATGAAACGCAAACGAGACAACCTCGAAGATGTTATTCAGTTTGAAGAAACCGCAAGGGTCAATGACAGCATCTTGAATTTGGTCAGCTTGAGTGAAGAAGACCGCAATGTTGTTTTTCAGAACATCATCGACACCCTGAAAGCAAAAGTGATTGCCGAGCGAAAAGCCGCCAAAGAAGCAGCGGATGTTGTGATGGATGGCGCAAATTTTTTGGGATTGGACAGCCAAAAAAGACAAACGGCAAGTTCGAGTTTTCAGTTTTATGACCAAACCGTGATGGCCCAACAAAGAATGGATTTTAGAACCAAATGGGGCAACCGAAATCTTTCTGATAATTGGCGATGGAAAGATCGAGGTACATTTTCACCGCAAGACCAAAACCTACAAGTTTCGCAAACTGGAGAAAACGAAGACTTATTTGCCGGAGAAATTTACCAAGTTTCATACTACACTGATAAAATCCCGAAAGACCCACAAACTATTGATAGCATCGGCAAAGTGCGTAACGAGGCTTATTATCAATTGGGATTGATTTACAAAGAGCGTTTCAAAGCCTTTCCGGTGGCTGCTGAGCGTTTGGAAATTTTGTTGGGCAATGAACCGGAACAAAAATATGTGATTCCTGCCAAATACAATTTGTATCAGATTTACAAAGAAATCAATCCGGATAAAGCAGAGATTATCAAAAGAGACATTTTGACGCATCATGCCGATTCGAGATTTGCGGAAATTTTGAGAAATCCCGAAGCTACTTTGACGGTTAATACGGACAGCCCGGAGTCGGTCTATAACAAATTATATGAGTCCTATAAAAACCAAAACTTTGCGGCATTAGAAACTGAGCTTAACAAAGCTTCACTCGCCTATATCGGTGATGACATGGTGCCCAAATTTCAATTGCTCAAAGCCCGCACTTTGGCTCGATTGGACGGTTTGGAAGCGTATCAAAAAAGTTTAGAAAATCTATCGGTCGATTACCCAAACAGTCCCGAAGGCAAAGAAGCCGCCAAATTGTTGGCCAACGGCTTTGACGACATTCCCAAAAACGAATTTACCTTCGACACCATCCAAGCAACATGGAAAACCTTGATTCCATTCAAATCAGGAGATTCACTCTTGCTCAAAAAACAGAAAGAAATCATCTTAAAAGCCATCGATACACTTCGATACGACTATCTTTTTGTAACAAAGGACGTTTATGACCGTGACACCCAATTTTTAGTAATCCACGGATTCAACAGACCAACTGCCGCACAGGGATTTACAGAGCTTTTGGAAGTAAACAAAGATTTTAAACTGCGATTAAATAACCCGATTTACATCCAATCGAAGCATTATGAAGTCATTCAGATTTACAAAAATTTAGCCGATTATTTGAGAGAATTTGACAAACTATTGTTTACCGCAAAAAATTAATACAGAAAAATAAATTAAAATTTTATATTTGCTACCCGCCGAATGATTTGATAATGAGCAGATTTAAATTTTTCAACGCCGAACCCCAAATTTTAAATAATATGTTTAGTGAACCCAAAAAAAAACAAAGCATGCTCCCAAGCTTGAGTAAGCCCAACACCATTAGTGAAAACACCTCGTTGACAGGTGATTTTTGTTCAGAATCCGATTTGCGAATCGATGGAAAATTGGAAGGAACCGTCAAAACGACCGGTAAGGTTGTCATTGGTAAAAGCGGATTCATCAAAGGAACGGTCGATTGTGCTCAGGCCGATTTTGAAGGAAAATTTAGCGGCAATTTGATGGTCTCAGGATTATTAACGCTAAAGTCTTCGTCACATGTGTCCGGCGAAATAGTGATTGGAAAACTGGCAGTCGAACCCGGCGCATCCATAGACGCAACTTGCAAAATGAAAGGAAGCCTAAAGGCTATTTCCAATGAACAACCAAAAATTGCCAAAGAAAAAGCCGTCTAACAAATGGCTCTACCTCATAAGTTTTGCCTCCCAAATGGGAATCACCATCTATGTATTTATTTGGATGGGCAAAAAAATTGACTTGTATTTTGAATATGAGCACAAGGTTTTTGTCATTGTTTTCACCTTGCTTGGTGTCGCTTTTTCCATGTTCAATTTGAACAGGCAACTCAAAAAACTGAATAGTTAAGCATGTTTTTTTCATTGTTCAAACATCCGGCGATTGACTTTGGCGTAAAGCTCTTCTTTTTGCTTGTGCTTGTTTTCGGATTGCATCTGACAATTCTTTATAACCTTGAGAAGCCTTTGTTTGCAGATCGTATTGTGTTGGCGTATGCGCTTAATTTTTTACTCGCACTGATTATTTTTTGGATAATAAATCAATATAAAACACGCTTCAAACAAGCTTTGGGATTTCTTTTTATGGCAGGGAGTTTGTTGAAATTTGTCGTGTTTTTTCTGTTTTTTTATCCTTTTTACAAAGCCGATTCGCATATCCAAACTACCGAATTTCTTGCTTTTTTTGTGCCTTATGCCGTGAGTCTTATAGCAGAAACAACCGTATCGGTCAAGTTACTCAATCGGTTGTAAAAAAACGCATTTCGGCTGTTAAAAATTTGTTTTTTGTTTTTAATAAAAAACTTACCTTTGCGCCGATTTTAATCAGGCTTACAGAAAATCAGCGATTTATGATTTATCCAACAATGAGAAGAACATTTACCCTTTTTTTACTGACTTTTGGCTTGGTCGCATTTGCTCAACATGAGCCGGTTGCGAAGGAGGAAGCCCCGGTCGATATAAAAACCAAAATCAAAGCGGATATCCAACATCACCTTCAGGATTCCTATGATTTCACCTTGTTTTCTGATGAAGAATCTAACGCACATTTCGGATTTTCATTACCCGTGATTCTTTGGGACGGAGGTCTGAAAGTCTTTATGTCGTCTAAATTTCACCACGGAGAGGAAGTTGCAGAAGTAGGTGGGAATTACTACACACTATACCACAATAAAATATACAAAACCGACGCTCAAGGCACACTTAACTTGGATGAAAATCATCATCCCACCAACGCGAAACCGCTTGATTTTTCAATTACAAAAAGTGTGTTTAGCACCTTGGTGGTTTCCCTGTTGATTTTTCTTTTGTTTAGCAGTTTAGCCAAGTCTTATGTGAAAAATGGCGGTATAGGAAAAGGCATCGGAAGATTTTTTGAACCGATTGTGCTCTACATCCGAGATGAAATAGCCATTCCGAATATTGGTGAGAAACACTACAAGAAATACATGGGCTATTTGCTTACGGTGTTTTTCTTTATTTGGTTTTTGAACATGTTTGGACTTACGCCGCTTGGCATTAATGTAACCGGAAACATTGCGGTTACCTTTGCTTTGTCGTTGATAACCTTTCTCATCACAAATTTGACAGCCAATAAAAATTATTGGAAACACATCTTTTGGATGCCGGGCGTACCGATGCCTATGAAAATCATTCTTGCCCCAATCGAATTGTTGGGCGTTTTCATCAAACCGTTTGCTTTGATGATACGTCTTTTTGCCAATATTTCTGCCGGACACATCGTGTTGATGAGCCTGATTGGGTTGATGTTTGTATTCAAAACATGGTTGGGCAGCAGCTTGTCGTTTATGCTGGCCTTTGCCATCTCTTTAATTGAAGTACTGGTTGCCTTGTTGCAAGCTTATATATTTACCATGTTGTCTGCGCTTTATTTCGGTTTTGCCGTTGAAGAGCACGAACACGAGGAAGCACATCATTAATCAATAGAATGTTCAATTTTTAATTATATTTTTATGGAAATTCCCGCAATTGTAGGCGCAGGTTTGGTAGTTATCGGAGCCGGTATCGGTATCGGTAGAATTGGCGGTTCAGCAATGGACGCTATTGCTCGTCAGCCTGAGGCTTACGGAAAAATTCAAACAGCTATGTTGATCGCAGCTGCTTTGATTGAAGGTATCGGATTTGCAGCTTTGTTTGCAGTCTAAATCTTTACAAGCAACCCTCTCAACGGTTGGTTGAAAGGGTTGTTTTTTTAAAATAAAAGTCATTATATCTAAATAATCTCATGGAAAAATTAATAGAACAATTTTCTTACGGTCTTTTTTTCTGGCAATTATTCATTTTTGGATTGTTGTTTTTGTTGTTAAAGAAATTTGCATGGAAACCCATCTTGGATGCGGTCAACGAAAGAGAAGAAGGCATCAGAAATGCATTAGCCTCTGCTGAAGAAGCCAGAAAAGAAATGCAAAA
>PHDQ01000125.1 GCA_002841025.1 Bacteroidetes bacterium HGW-Bacteroidetes-13
GGTAAAAAACCTTTTTTGATGGTTTCTTTGGCAGCGACGGAATAGATGTTGAGTTTGGGTTGCCATATATACCCGATATTTTTGATGGAATCGACCCGACCGCTCAAGCTCGCGTTAAAAACGTGCTGCATCGCAACCACATCAGCGAAATACGTTTGGTGGTTGGAAACAAAAAGCACGCCCGTTTCGGGTAATTCTTTGATGATTTCTGAACCTTCAATCTGCAATTCGTTAAATCCTCGGTAACGGCGATGTGTCAACAATCCAAAAAGCCTGATGAGAAATTTTTTAACAAATAAATATTGCCCAAAAGGCGATTTTTTAAATAATGGCATAGTTACAATTGAATGGCAAATATATCAATTCTTAAAATGATAGTACATTTCTCAACAAATCTTTGATTTCACTGAGCATCATCGCGGTTGCGCCCCACACGATGTGTCCGTCAAAGTCAAAAGCGGGAACATCAATTTTTGTGGCATACGAAGTATCCATCAATTGGTGGGTCAAATATTCGTCGGACATCAAGTCTTTTATTCTTACCGAAATAATACTTTCAACTTCCGAATCTTGTTTGATAAAAAGAGGTGTCGAATCCAAATATCCCAAAAAAGGTGACACCAAAAAATTGCTTGGCGGTATAAAAACATCGGTCAATTGCCTGATTAAAACAATTTTGTTTTTCTGAATCCCGATTTCTTCCTCCGTTTCACGAATGGCAGTAGATTGAAGGTCAATATCGTGTTTCTCGGGTTTGCCACCCGGAAACGATATTTGGTTGGAGTGAATACCCTTATAAATTCGCCGCCTGGTCAACACCATGGCGGCTTCTCTGTTTTCATTTTTATAAATCAACGACAAAACGGCAGCTGAACGAACTTTTTGTTTGTCAATCGACAAATTGATTAAAGAATTTATCCGTTCCGACGGTGCCAATTTCACGTGAGAAGTCACGCCTGTCAATGGGATTTTTTTTAACTTTGGAATCCGTTCTAAAAATTCATCAAAATACATGCTTATGAGATTTGTTTATCTGGTGTTTTTCTTTTTTATGCTCTTAACGGGTTGTGAAAATAAACATTCTAATCCATCCAAAAATAAAGTTATTCAAAAAAAAGAAATCGACAGTGTTCAGTCCAACAAAATCAAAGAATCGGAAAAGCCGAAAGTAATTGAAGAGAAGCCGCTGATTTCGAGAGCGCTTGACAGTACCAGGACATTTTTGCTCGATTATGGCAAGGAAAATCCGGAAACCAAGGTGGTCATCGAAACTTCCTTTGGGGATATTGAAATTCAGTTGTACAAAGACACGCCTTTACACCGGGCTAATTTTATTTTTTTAGCCAAACATCACTACTTCGACAACACGCTTTTCTATCGGGTTGCACCGGATTTTGTGGTTCAAGGCGGCAACAATGACGACTCCGAAACATCCATCAAGCGCAGTCGAATCGGGGAATATTTGTTGTATCCTGAGATGAGACACAATCACAATCGCGGGGCAGTCTCGATGGCGCGATATTATGAAGACAATCCGCGGAGATTGTCTAAACCCTACGAATTTTTTATTGTCATCGCCCAAAAAGGTGCACATCATTTAGATGGCGAACACACTGTTTTTGGTCGGGTCACCAAAGGTTTGGAGGTAGCCGACAAGATATCGATGGTAAAAGCAGACAGTCAGGAGTGGCCGTATGCGGATATTCCCATGAAAGTGCGGGTGGTGGAATGATTTTATCAGCCAATAGCCAACCTGCCTGCCGGCAGGCAGGTAGCCAAAAGCTAAAAATTGAGAACCAAATCATTACAACCCGACGCGCGTCATGATTGGAAAATGATCGGAATATTTTTGGCTGAAACACTTGAAGTTGTTGACGTCAAAGCTGTCATCAACCATGACAAAATCGATGCGAAGTGGAAAAAATTTAAGATTATACGTTTGTCCGAAACCCGTTCCCGCTTCCAAAAAAGCATCTTTCAAACCTTGGTCTTTCAGTGATTTATACAAATAAGAAAAAGCGGTGTTGTTAAAATCTCCTGCGAGTATGCTTCGGTAAGGTGATTTTTTCTTGTGCGCCAATAAAATTTCTAACTGTTTTTGTTGTTTGACAAAAGCTTTTCCGATGCGGTTGGTCATCAGTTCATAATTTTTGTCGTTGATGTCATTTACCTCATTTGAAATTTTAAGTGATTGAAAATGAACATTATAAAATCTTATGGTATCTTTATCAATCAACAAATCTACGAAAACTGCATTGTTGGAAGTGTCCGGAAATTCCAAAGACCCACTGTTGAGAATAGGGTATTTTGAATAAATTGCCAAGCCTGATTTTGATTTTTGACCGCGAATTTTTTCCAATTGATAAGGATAATTTACAAATAAGTGGCTGCCGCTGGTATGAAAATCCTGAAAGCACAACACATCGGGGTTGGCGGTTTTCACAAATGCACCAATCTTTTCGGCTATAAAATCGTCCGGAATCCATTTAAAAAGGTTGAAAGACCGGACATTGTAACTCATCAGTGAAAATCCGGCTTCCGTGTTTTCTACTTTTTGTCCTGAAAATTTGTAGAGCGAAGTTAGTTTTTGAAAACCCAAAAGCAATACCAAGGCAGAGAGTAAAAAGGCTCTTTTCATGAAAAAAATCCAATAGAAAAGCAAGATTACATTGATGATTAAAAGTACAGGCACAGAAAGGCTCAAAACGGACAGTAAGGGAAACGAACGCGGAGGTACAAAAGGCAAAGCGTAGGAAGTGAATAACATCAAGGCAAAAACCGAATTAAGTATAAAAACGATGCTGTGAAGAAGGTTCATGCCTTTCATATATGTGAAATTGAATTTTTAGCGGTCATAACTGTCTGCCGACAGGCGGATAGGTTATCACATTTTTATTCATTGGTATTTGCTTACGCAAACTTGTTGTTAATGGCAATTTCATAAAGCAAATTTAGGTAAACTCATTTGATGAAACACCATGCTGAACAAATGTGAAATTGAGTTTTTCAAAAACAGGGCTGTTTAAATCATTTAGATAAACAACACTACAAATGAATCGTCACTTTCTCTAAATTATTGCCGATAAATAGTAAATTTGCATTTCTTATAAAAATTATGGCTGACGCACACGATTCTATTGTAGTTTTTGGAGCCGCAGAGCACAATCTGAAAAATATTGATGTACGCATTCCGCGAGAAAAACTGGTGGTCATCACCGGTCTTTCCGGAAGCGGAAAATCGTCTTTGGCTTTTGACACACTCTATGCCGAAGGTCAACGCCGTTACATCGAAACATTCTCTTCCTATGCGCGTCAATTTTTGGGAAATTTGGAACGCCCGAATGTAGATTCCATCGAAGGATTGTCGCCTGTGATTGCAATCGAACAGAAGACCACCAACAAAAATCCGCGATCAACTGTCGGAACCATCACCGAAATTTACGATTTTCTTCGTTTGCTTTTTGCCCGCGCAGCCGATGCTTTCAGCTACGAAACCGGGGAGAAAATGGTCAGCTATACGGATGAGCAAATTCAACAACTTATACTTGAAGATTTTAAAGACAAGCGCGTTAACATACTCGCGCCTGTAGTCCGCTCACGCAAAGGACATTATCGCGAATTGTTCGAGCAAATCGCCAAACAAGGTTTTGTGAAAGTACGAATAGACGGCGAACTGAAAGACATCGTTCGCGGGATGAAAGTAGATCGATACAAAACCCACGACATCGAAATTGTCATCGATCGGATGCTGATTTCAGATACGGACGAAAGCAAAAAACGCCTGCGCGAATCCATACAAACCGCCATGCATTACGGCAACAACATCCTGATGTTGATGGAACACGAGTCGCAAGTTGTTCGCTTTTTCAGCCGTGACTTGATGTGCCCGACTTCCGGTATTTCCTATCCGGAGCCTGAACCCAACACTTTTTCATTCAATTCGCCCAAAGGAGCTTGTCCGAATTGCAACGGCTTGGGTCATATCAACGAAGTCAATTTAGATAAGATTTTTCCCAATAAAAAGAAATCCATCAAAGGTGGCGGAATCGATCCCATCGGCGAATACAAAACCACTTGGATTTTCAAACAACTCGAACTCATCGCCGAACGTTACGGATTCAAATTGACCACGCCCATCGCGGAAATTCCCGAAGAAGCCATGCAGGTGATTCTCTATGGTGCGAATGAGCGTTTTTCCATAGAATCAAAGGTTTTGGGCATCACCCGAAATTATAAAATCGATTTTGAAGGAATCGTCAATTTCATCAAATCGCAATCCGAAAACAGCCAATCTGCCTCTATTTCACGTTGGGCAAACGAATACATGGACACAATAGTTTGTCCGGACTGTCAGGGAAGCCGATTGAGAAAAGAAGCACAATATTTTAAAATTGGCGGTTGTAACATCGCCGATCTCACCCAAAAAGATGTATCTGAGCTCAGTGAATGGTTTGCGGATGTTTCAAACTATTTCACACCTAACAAATGGAAAATAGCCGAAGAAATCATCAAAGAAATTCGCACGCGTTTATCGTTCCTCAACGATGTCGGTCTGACCTATCTTTCGTTAGATCGAGGTACCAAAACCCTTTCGGGAGGAGAATCACAACGCATCCGTTTGGCTACGCAAATTGGCTCTCAATTGGTAGGTGTGTTGTATATTTTAGACGAACCCAGCATCGGATTGCACCAACGCGACAACCACAAACTGATAGAAGCCCTGCTGAAATTGAGAAATTTAGGCAATTCGGTCATTGTGGTAGAGCACGATAGAGATATGATGGAACATGCTGATTACATCATCGATATGGGCCCGGGAGCCGGCAAACACGGTGGTGAAATCATCAGCCAGGGTACGCCCGAAGAGATCAAAAAAAGCAATACCGCCACCGCCGATTATTTGAGTGGAAAACAAAAGATAGAAATACCGACAAGCCGTAGAGAAGGCAATGGCAAAAAATTGATTTTGAAAGGTGCTTCGGGCAACAACCTCAAAAATGTAAACACTACTTTCCCTCTTGGCTGCATGATTGGCGTGACCGGCGTTTCGGGCAGCGGAAAATCAACACTCATCAACGAAACACTCTATCCGATTCTGAACACGCATATTTACAGGGCAGTCAAAAAACCGATGCCTTACAAATCGGTGACAGGTTTGGAATACATCGATAAAGTCATTGACATCAACCAAGAACCCATTGGTCGAACACCACGTTCCAATCCGGCGACCTACACCGGGGTATTTTCCGAAATCAGAAACCTTTTTGCCAAGACTTCCGAAGCACTCATCCGAGGATACAAACCGGGACGTTTTAGTTTTAACGTTTCAGGAGGAAGATGCGAAACTTGCCAAGGCGGCGGCATGCGTGTCATCGAAATGAATTTTCTGCCCGATGTATATGTAACTTGTGAAACTTGCCAAGGAAAACGATTCAACCGTGAAACCCTTGAAGTTCGCTACAAAGGGAAATCGATATCAGACATACTCGATATGACCATCGACGAATCGGTGGAATTTTTTGAAGCCTTTCCGAAAATTCATCAAAAACTCATTACCATCAAAAATGTCGGACTTGGTTATATCACGCTCGGGCAACAGAGCACAACTTTGTCGGGAGGAGAGGCTCAGCGCATCAAACTCGCGACCGAATTGTCAAAACGAGATACGGGAAACACTTTTTATATTTTAGATGAACCCACAACAGGGCTTCATTTTGACGACATTCGATTGTTGATGAAAGTACTCAATCAATTGGTTGACAAAGGGAATACGGTTTTGATCATCGAACACAACTTAGATGTTATCAAAACAGTCGATTATCTGATTGATTTGGGACCTGAAGGCGGAAAAAACGGTGGAAAAATATTGTGTTACGGCACACCTGAAGATGTAGTCAAAAACAAAAAAAGTCATACCGCACGGTTTTTGGAAAAAGAGCTAAATTGATAAACTTTTGAGGACTGACGATTGTTGATTGGAGAATTGCGTACTTCTCAAAAAATAAAAAACGAATAACAAATAACGAATAACAAATAACGAGTAACAAATAACGAGTAACCAAAACACAGATCATGAGAAAAGATCACACCCGCCGATGGAACGAGATAAAAACAAATGATTCTTGGGCAATATTCAAAATCATGGGAGAATTCGTTAGCGGATTTGAAAAAATGAGTCGAATCGGACCTTGCGTAACCATTTTCGGATCGGCACGCATCAAACCCGGAGAAAAATATTATGAGCTAACAGTTCGCGTTGCTCAGAAAATCGTGGAATCAGGCTACGGAATCATCACCGGAGGCGGTCCGGGTATCATGGAAGCCGGAAACAAAGGCGCACATTTGGGTGGCGGAACTTCGGTCGGTCTCAACATCGATTTACCATTTGAGCAACACGACAACCCCTTTATTGACCGCGACAAGAGTTTAAATTTTGATTACTTTTTTGTCCGCAAAGTGATGTTTGTCAAGTATTCACAAGGATTTGTGGTCATGCCGGGCGGTTTTGGAACCTTGGATGAATTGTTTGAAGCCGTCACGCTTATCCAAACCAAAAAGATTGAGAAATTTCCGATTATCTTGGTTGGAACCGAATTTTGGTCCGGCTTGATAGACTGGATAAAAAGTACAATTTTAGAAAAGTTCAACAACATCAGCGCAGTCGATTTGGAACTTATCCACTTGGTTGATACGGAAGATGAAGTTGTCGAGATCATCGATTCTTTCTACAACAAATTTGAATTGAGTCCGAATTTTTAAAGATCG
>PHDQ01000126.1 GCA_002841025.1 Bacteroidetes bacterium HGW-Bacteroidetes-13
TTCGTTCATTGTGAAAAGAAGTTTGTGAGGTTATAAAATTACGAATTTTTAATCGTCAATATCTTGTTAATCCGATTTCGATTTTTTAAATGATTTGTGCAAAAGCCATAAAAAGAATCGATACACAAAATAATATAATAGGGATGTCATTGCAATCCAACCGATAAATGCAAAAAATGTAAACCAACCCATTTCGACAAAAAAGGCTTTCCATCCACCCGAGAACAACCGATAGATGGTTTCGGTAGTTACAGAAATTATTGATTTTCCGGAAATCAGTCGCCCGAAATTCATCAACGGTACAAAGAACAAAATTTGAAGCGGCATCAACAAATAACTGAACAAAACCATCAGTCCCAGATTCCATCTATACTTGATCGACGTGAATCCAATCAGCAATGTGGATGTCCCCGGAATCGGTATGATCGAAATAAAAAAAGTAGCGCTCAAACTTTTTGCCAATATTTTTTTTGACATTCCCTGTTTGAACAATTCGAGAATTTTATTCAAAAACTTTTTAATCATAATTTTCTTAAGGTTTTCAAAGATAGCGAAGACGTAAGGCAAATCTTTTATATATTTAGCCTAAATTTTAGTGATGAAAGAAAATTTAGTTCAAAAATTTAAGGCTTCCGAAAACACGCAACTCAGTTTGACGGAAACACGCTTTAGCCTACCCTATTCCGAAAAAAAAATTGAAAAGGAACTCGAAAAATTGCGGAAAGAGCTTGCCAAACTACAAGATACCATGTACGCTCACAACAAATACAGCGTATTGGTTTGCCTACAAGGCATGGACACTTCCGGGAAGGACAGCCTGATTCGTGAAGTTTTTAAAGACATGAACGCACGCGGTGTGGAAGTGCACAGTTTCAAAACGCCCACTTCGTTTGAGTTGGGTCACGATTATCTGTGGCGGCATTACATTGCATTGCCCGAACGAGGCAAATTCGGTGTTTTCAACCGAACACATTATGAAAATGTATTGATAACGCGTGTTCATCCAAATTTTATATTGAACGAAAATCTACCCGGAATAAATTCAGAATCAGATATTACCGAAGCCTTTTGGGAAAAACGTTTTGATCAAATCAATCAATTTGAAAAGCACATCGCCGAAAACGGAACCGTTATCTTCAAATTTTTTCTGCATATTTCCAAAGAAACGCAACGCGAACGCTTGCTGAGAAGATTGGAAGAAAAAAAGCATCAATGGAAATTTTCACCTGCCGATTTGAAAGAGCGAAACCAATGGGATATGTATCAAAAATGCTATCAGGACATCTTGCATAAATCATGTAAACCACATGCGCCTTGGTATGTCATTCCATCCGATGATAAATTGACGGCGCGCTTTGCCATAGCTAAAATTTTACTGGAAGTAATGTCAACCTATCACGACATCAAAGAACCCGAATTGGCTCCCGAAACCAGTCAGAATATTGCGCTCTACACAAAACTATTGCAGGAGGAAAAATAAATATAGAGAATCTGAAAAATTGAATAGTTAAATAAATAAAAAATGAAAAATAAATTGTTGTTTTCTTTACTGACCTGCCTGTTTTTCAATCTATCACAAGCGCAGCAAGTCGATTTCAAATCAGATTCTATTTTTTTGGATAAAATATTCAAAACTTCGCTTACCAACGGGATGAGTTATGAATGGCTCAGCTACATGACCAACAAAATTGGGAGTCGGCTTTCAGGTTCGTTGGGAGCCGAACGAGCTGTGGAATGGGGAAAAAACACGATGCAGGAACTCAAATTTGACAAAGTTTGGTTACAAGAAGTAATGGTGCCAAAATGGGTCAGAGGCACCAGTGAGTTTGCTTACATCGATTCAGGCGGAGGAACGACCAATGTTGTACCCATAGCCGCGTTGGGAGGATCGGTATCCACACCACCTGACGGTATTAAAGCCCGCGTGGTAGAGGTGCAAAATTTTGAAGAACTTGCAAAAATTGGAAAAGACAGTATCGAAGGCAAAATTGTTTTCTTTAATCGACCCATGCAAGCCGAGTTTATCGAAACCTTCAGGGCTTATGGCGGTGCTGTAAACCAAAGGACGCAAGGAGCTGCCGAAGCAGCAAAATACGGAGCTGTCGGCGTGATTGTTCGTTCCATGACGCTTTCTGTATCGGATGACCCGCACACCGGCACGATGAGTTACGGAGATCTTGCGCTTAACAAAAGAATTCCGGCGGCTGCCATCAGCACCAAAGGTGCCGAATTGCTGAGTGGAATGCTCAAACTCAATCCGCAAATTCGTTTTTATTTCAAACAAAATTCAAAAAATCTGGGTGATGTCTTATCCTACAACGTTGTGGGCGAAATCAGAGGAAGTCAATATCCAAATGAGATTATTGTAGTGGGAGGGCATCTCGATTCTTGGGATTTGGGTGACGGTGCACACGATGACGGGGCGGGAATTGTACAATCTATCGAAGTACTTCGGCTTTTCAAAATTTTAGGGTACAAGCCCAAACGGACTATTCGTGTCGTCTTGTTTATGAATGAAGAAAATGGACTTCGCGGAGGAAATAAATATGCTGAAGTGGCAAAACAAAAAGGTGAAAACCATGTTTTCGGGTTGGAGAGCGACGCAGGCGGATTCACGCCTCGAGGCTTTTCTTTTGCGGCTACCGACAGCCAATTTGAACGAATTTCCTCATGGAAATCACTCTTTACGCCCTATCTAACCGACAGTTTCACCAAAGGTGGTGGAGGTGCAGATATCGGACCACTCAAAACGGATAAAAATATTTTGGCCGGACTTCGCCCCGATTCCCAACGCTATTTTGATATACACCACACCGCTTCTGACGTGATTGACTCCGTCAACAAACGCGAACTTGAACTCGGTGCTGCTGCCATGGCTTCCCTGATTTATTTGATTGATCAGTACGGAATAAATTAGGTTTGATGCCGCATAATCAAATTTTCAAATCCCCTTTTGCCTCAAAAGATAAGGCTTGGCTTGCGGGCCTAAATTAAACAACAAATCGAGTATGCATAGATTGGGTAAAAAATCCAACTTGTCAAAAACCTGTTGATAAGGTTCGTTTTTAAATTTAATCTTTTTAGATTGGATGAGATACCGATAATCTTTATAAGATTCGTCGGGATTCATCCGGTATTCGTCCGTGTGAAAAGTTTCCGCTCCATCTATTTTCATCAATTCAAACATCAACAAAATGGTTTTCATATTAAAATCTAACAGAAACGCTTGCTTTTCAACAAAAAGAGGTTGCAAATCATCTTCAAAAAACTCAAAATAGGGTGAAGAACGATAAGCCGAACAAAGTGATTTCCAATGCAAATCTTGCCAAGGAAAACTGTTTTCTATCCGGATGTCGCGTGTCAACTGCCGAGTACCATTCCGACTGTGTTTCAGTGGAATATTGAACATCAACAAACCATTTGCGCCCATGATATAGGTCCGATTCCGAGCGGTTTGTTTTTGGAAATTATCTGCCGATTCAAAATAAATCTCGTCGGCTTTTGCCATCACAGTATAATGTGCAATGTCTCCAAAATAAGGCGGATGAATCAATATTTTATGCAAGATTCTAAACTTTTTTTCTTCGTTTTAAGAAAACCGAAACAATGTACCATCCTCCGATAAAAATCAAGAAATATTTAAAGTAAGAAACGGGCTCTCCTTCTCCACCAACGGTCGTGAAAAATCGATTCCAGCGAAATTTCCAGTTTTTGATGCCGTCGTTGATGCCATCGATGCTCATCCACACAAAAACAGGTTTGCCCACCACATGGTCAAAAGGCACAAAACCCCAATACCGGCTGTCTTCAGAATTGTGTCGGTTGTCGCCCATCATCCAATAGTAATCTTGCTTAAATGTATAAATCGGATCGGCGTCAGATGAGCCGTTGATGAAAACATGACCATTTCTAAAGTCAATCTCATTTCCTTCGTATTCTGAAATTGCGCGTCTGTAAATTGAAAAATTGGTGCTGTCTATTTTTATTTTATCACCCGCTTTGGGTATGTAAATCGGCCCCATTTGGTCTCGATTCCAATTGACTTTTCCGTTATTTGGAAAAATTCCGGCTTCCTTATTGCCGGCCTTGGCAACTTCTCGGGTAATTTTTTCTATATTCGAATGCGACTCCATACGTTTGGCATCCGTTTCCGTTAGCGCAACAATGGTAATCTGCTTTTCGCCGGTTCGATACGCACCATCAGTGATGCTGTAATCTTCAAAAAAACCACGCCCGAACGATTGTCCTTTGGTGTCTAAAACATAAGAAAATTGAAGCTTCGCCCGGTTATTTTGTGCTTCTTTTTTTCCGTTGATATAAACGTAACCATCGACTACGGATAGTGTATCACCTGCTATTCCAACTGCTCTTTTCACATAGTTCGATTTTTTATCGATGGGCTTGTCGATGTGAATTTTTGATTGATCTCTAAAATACCGAACGGTATCAACCGGCCAGTTAAACACCACTATATCGTTGCGCTTGATGGATTGAAAACCCGGAAATCGAAAGTAAGGCAACTGCGGAAAATTGAGATATGATTTACTCTTCACAACCGGAATTGTGTCATGCACCATCGGAAAAGCCACCGCTGTCATGGGTGCGCGCGCGCCGTAATGAACTTTGCTGACCAACAAGAAATCGCCCACCAACAAGGTTTTTTCCAAAGATGAAGTCGGTATGGTGAAAGGTTGCATAAAATAGGTGTGCACCAACGTTGCCGCCACCACGGCAAACAGAATCGAACTGACCCATTCGCCCAAAGCCGTCCGCGGATGAATACTCCGGTTTTCGACGTATTTTAAATCTGAGAAATAATTGATGTAATACAAATAAAGACCGAAAGTTACCAACACCAAAAACGTGTCCCGGGTATTGTTCCTATCAAAACTTCTTACTGTTTCCACCCAAACTATCAAAAACATGATGATGTTGATGATGGGAACAAAGAGAAGCAACACCCACCACACCGACCTGTTGATGATTTTCATCAATACAAAAGCATTGTAAACCGGTACAAATGCTTCCCAAGCCTTTCTTCCGGCGGCTACATAAAGTTTCCAAGTACCCAAACCGTGTATGAGTTGGATTGCCAGAAAAAATAAAAACCATTGGTATGTAGTCATTTTTATGAAATTAAATTTTTATTACAAATTTTGCAGACCCAAAACGTCTTTCATCGAGAAAACACCTTGCTTTCCGGATAGCCATTCGGCTGCGATGACCGCTCCTAAGGCAAAACCATTTCGGTTATGAGCCTCGTGCGTCAGGACCAAATCGTCTTCATTGGAATGATATCGAACGGTATGCGTACCGGGAACTTCACCGATTCTTTTGGATTCAATCAACAAATTTTCGGTATCCGATTTGTCCAATGACCATTGTTGCTTAGCAGTCTGCCTAATGATGCCTTCTGCCAACGAAATTGCCGTTCCGCTGGGTTTGTCTAATTTATGGATGTGGTGAATTTCTTCCATCGATATGTCATATTGTGCATGTGAACCCATCATTTTCGCCAAATATTCGTTGATCTGAAAGAAAATATTGACCCCCAAACTGAAATTGGACGCATAGATAAACGCTCCGTTTTTTTGTACACAAAGTGCAACCGCTTTTTCGTAATTTTTTAACCAGCCGGTGGTGCCGGATATCACGGGAACACCAGCCTCCAAGGCGGCCGTAATATTTAGAAAAGCTGCTTCAGGAATACTGAATTCAATAGACATATCGACACCTGAAAGTTGATCGGGTGTCACAACAGTTTCCGCGCGAAGTACAATTTCATGTCCACGGCTGAGCGCAATCTGCTCAATGGTTTTTCCCATTTTTCCGTAACCGAGTAAGGCTATTTTCATGGAACTATGCTAAAATTTAAAATTCACCGTTAAGCCGAGATTACCCTGACCGCCTTTTTCTGGATCAAAAAAATAATGTGGCTTGACCGATAGGTTTTCTCTCACGTTGAATTGTTTCAAATGCGCGTGAACGTTGGCTTCAACTATATTCAATACATATAAACCAATTGTGATTACTAACGATAAATCGCGGTTGCGTCTGAATTCGCGCTGTGCGCGTTCCAAAGTTCGTTGGTCAAAAATAATCCCTTGAAATTCATCGTCATTGAATCCTGCCAAGCGTCTTTTGAGCGCATCTCGGTATCGGTTGTAATCGTCGTTGTTGGTAAAATAAAAATACAAACTCGTTCCCAAAGCGCCATAAACTATCGGAATTTTCCAGTAGGCTTTGTTGTAAGCCTGACCCAGGCCGGGCAAGATGGCTGAATAAAAAGCGGCGCGAGCGGGAGAATTCGGATCTATATCTTCAAAGTTAAGCGACAAGGTATCTTGCATTTTTTCGTCTCTCTTTTCGGCACGCTTAGACCTCTTCGACGTTTCTATTTTCAAATCCGCGATAGAGTCCTTTTCTTTTGCAGGAATCTCCTGTGTCCAAACAAAATTAGACACCAAAATCATCGTCAAAACAGCAAAGAATGTCTTATGAATCACCTTTAATTAACTTTTTTAATCGTTTAAAATCTTCTTCAGACCCAAATGGAATTACAATTTTTCCTTTTCCGTTTTTGGCTATTTGCACCTGTACTTTTGTCTGGAAAAAGTCGGAAAATTGAGAAATTCCCTTATTGAGAAATTCATCGTTTCGCGATCTGTCTTCTTTCGGGCTTTTTTTATCGTGATAATTGCGAACCAAGGTTTCGGTTTGCCTGACTGAAAGATTTTGAG
>PHDQ01000127.1 GCA_002841025.1 Bacteroidetes bacterium HGW-Bacteroidetes-13
TTGCACCCAACAGGTTTTCCTTTATCTCCTTATTCAAATGGACTTCGTTTCAATCCTCATTTCTTTACAAATTCTATATTCCTTTTTAATCCGTCAAATTTGGTTCTTTTGACGGCTGATTTTTTAAATATTTTTTGGAAAACTTCTTGGGTGATGTCTTCCCAATCTTTCTTTGACATTTCTAATAAATCAGGATTCGGGTTGAAAAGTGGTTCGCGGTGCGGTTTGGAAAACCGATTCCACGGACATACATCCTGACAAACGTCGCATCCGAAAACCCAATCGTCAAATTTTCCTTTCACAGTTGATGGAATTTCATGCTTGAGTTCGATGGTGAAGTAGGAAATACACTTGCTACCATCCACCACATAGGGCTCAACGATGGCTTGGGTAGGACAGGCGTCGATGCAGGCGGTACAACTCCCGCAGTGGTCGGTGTCAGGCGTGTCGTAAGCCAATGGCAAATCGACGATGAGTTCGGCGATGAAGTAGAACGAGCCGGTTTTTTTACTCAGTAAATTGCTGTGTTTTCCAATCCAGCCAAGTCCGCTTTTGGCTGCCCAAGCTTTGTCTAAAACCGGTGCCGAATCGACAAATGCCCGACCATTGACTTCACCGATTTCTGTTTGAATAAAGGCGAGCAAGTCTTTGAGCTTGTCTTTTATCACAAAGTGATAGTCTGTGCCGTAAGCGTATTTTGAGATTTTGTAGGCGTCCTGAATTTGGGTTTTCTCGGGAAAATAGTTGAGCAAAACGGAAATGACAGATTTTGCATTGTCCACGAGCAGCCGCGGGTCGAGGCGTTTGTCAAAATGGTTTTCCATGTAGGACATTTCGCCCTGCCTGTTTTTTTTGAGCCAATCTTCGAGCCGCGGTGCTTCGGCTTCTAAAAGGCCTGCTTGAGAAATACCGCATGACAGAAAACCGAGGCGTTTGGCTTCTGCTTTGATGAGTCGGCTGTGTTGTGCTGCGAGATTGATGGGATTGTTTTTTTCAAAAATACAAAGAGTTTTGGGAAGAATGCAGGAGTTTAAACGGGAACTGATATAAACAAAAACAAATCCCAAATTGCAAATAATGAGAATCCGGTATTGTGTTGAAGTAAGCCTTTGAAATTGGGGTTTTTTTGAATAAGGAAACAGGATTCAAGACTAAGGAATCATGCGAAATTTCGATTTTAGCATCAAAAAATGTTGAGCTTGAAACTTCTATTGACTTTCTCCATAGCCCCGATAGGAGCGGCATCCTTTTTCTGCCAACAGCAGAAAAAGATAGAGCGGATAGCGGGAAAAAGCTCCTGAAAATTTACCAAGCAGACTTAAACTGGTCGAGCATGCGCACGTCGTTTTCGTAGAACATGCGGATATCGCCGATTTGATAGAGCAGCATGGCAATGCGTTCGATGCCCATGCCAAAGGCAAAACCGGAGTAAACAGTCGGGTCGATTTTACAGTTTTCGAGTACATTCGGATCGACCATTCCGCAACCCATGATTTCGAGCCAACCGGTTCCTTTGGTGATGCGATGGTCGGTTTCGGTTTTCAGTCCCCAATAAATATCTACTTCCGCGCTGGGTTCGGTGAACGGAAAATAGGACGGTCGCAAGCGGATTTTAGACTTGCCAAACATCTCTTTGGTGAAATAAAGCAGCGTTTGTTTGAGGTCGGCAAACGAAACATCTTTGTCGATATAAAGTCCTTCGACCTGGTGAAACAAGCAATGCGAACGGGCAGAAATATCTTCGTTTCTGTAAACGCGACCCGGCGAAATGGTTCGGATGGGTGGTTTGTTGTTTTCCATGTACCGCACTTGCACGGATGAGGTGTGGGTGCGAAGCAAAATATCGGGGTTTGTTTGCAAGAAAAAGGTGTCCTGCATGTCGCGTGCCGGATGGTATTCAGGTAGGTTGAGTGCGGTGAAATTGTGCCAATCGTCTTCGATCTCCGGGCCTTCGGAAACGTTAAATCCGACCCGGGAAAAAACATCGATGATCTGGTTTTTTACCAATGAAATCGGATGTCTTGCACCCAACGAAACCGGATATCCGGGACGGGTCAAATCGGATGGTGTTGCGGAAGATTTGGTGGAACCTGAGCCTTGTTCTTTCAAGGCTTGAATCTTGTCCTGAACCTGGTTTTTGAGTTCATTCAATACTTTTCCAAATTCTTTCTTCTCGGCAGGCGGAACAGTTTTGAAGTATTCAAATAAATCGTTGAAAATTCCCTTTTTCCCGAGAAAACGAATGCGGAATTGTTCGACTTCTTCGGCTGTTTGGGCGGTGAAAGCAGAGACTTCCTCTGCGTATTTTCTTATTTGATCAATCATATAACAAGCAATTTCGTGCGCAAAAATAAGGATTATTTAGGGCATTTATATTTCTATTTTGGATTGTCCGCAAAGATTGCTAAATAATTTGCTCCTTTTTGATTCGCTCGATCAGGTAGTGAGGAGCAGAAACAGGTTTTCCCGTTTTCATATCGACAAAAACCAATTGTGTATTCGCTTTGCTACACAACACGTTTTGCTCGTTGTAGATTTCGTAATCAAATTCGATGCGGAATGCAGGTGTTTTTTTGAGAAATATTTTAACCGTTATATTCTCGTCGTATGTAAGCGGTTTTAAATACTGTACGTTCAATGAAATCACCGGAAGCATGATGCCTTCTTCCTCCATTTTTTTATAGGAAAAACCGAGCGAGCGAAGCCACTCAACCCTTGCAACCTCAAGATATTGTGGGTAGTTCCCGTAATAGGCATAACCCATTTGATCGGTTTCTCCATAGCGAATTCGTAAATTTATTTCTTTTATCATCGTTTGTTATTCCAAAAATGTTTACTTTTAAGGATTCGTATATTCCGAAAAAAAAATAGAAAATTCAAGCTTGTTTGATTTTTTTATTAACTTTTTTGTTCACATATTTGTCAACCCGAAATTAATCGATTAATAAAGATCGAACGCATAAGCTAACTTAACTAAAAACCATAAATTTAACCGAAAGAATGAGTGTAACTGCGCAATCAGTTTGGGAAAATTGCCTATCATTTATAAAGGACAATATTAATCCGCAAGCTTTTAAAACTTGGTTTTTGCCGATTGTTGCAGTTAAGCTAACCGACAATGCATTGAGTATTCAGGTTCCGAGTAAGTTTTTTTACGAGTGGTTGGAAGAGCATTATGTAAAGATTCTCAAAATAGCCTTGACCAAAGAATTGGGAGAAAATGCGCGATTGGTTTACGTCATCCGGATGGAAAACACCTACGGAAACAAACAGCCATTTACCGAAAAAATACCGAGTGCTCAAAGACAGCATGCCATGCAACCTCAAGAAGTAGAATTGGCAGTCAGAAATAAGGATCCTGAATTAAGGAATCCATTTGTCATCCCAGGCATTCGCAACCTTAAGATAGAATCTCAACTCAATCCAACCTATAATTTTGAAAATTTTTTGGAAGGTGATTCAAACCGATTGGCGCGCTCGGCAGGAATAGCGGTTGCCAACAAACCCGGAGGAACTTCTTTCAATCCGTTGTTGGTTTTCGGCGGTGTTGGCTTGGGGAAAACGCATTTGGCTCACGCCATCGGCGTACAGATAAAAGACAAATACCCCGAAAAAACTGTTTTATATATTTCCGCGGAAAAATTTACGCAACAGTACATCGAATCGGTCAGAAAAAACACCCGGAACGATTTTGTGCATTTCTATCAAATCATCGATGTGTTGATATTGGATGATGTACAGTTTTTATCTGGAAAAGCCGGAACGCAAGATGTTTTCTTTCACATATTCAATCATTTGCACCAAAACGGCAAACAAGTCGTATTGACCTCAGACAAAGCACCGGTTGATATGCAAGACATCGAACAACGCCTGCTTTCCCGATTCAAATGGGGGCTTTCTGCGGAGTTGATGTCACCTGATTTTGACACCCGGGTTTCAATCTTGCAAAACAAATTGTACCGAGACGGAGTCGAAATGAACGATGATATCATCGAATATGTTGCCAAACACATCAAATCCAATATCCGCGAACTGGAAGGTGCTATCATTTCACTTATTGCACAATCCTCTTTCAACAAACGCGAAGTAACCTTGGAGTTGGCCAAGCAAGTGGTGGAAAAATTTGTCAAGAACACCAAACGCGAAATTTCGATAGATTATATTCAAAAAGCGGTGTGTGATTATTTTCAGATGGATTTGGAAACCCTTTTGTCTAAAACCAGAAGAAGACACATTGTTCAAGCCCGTCAATTGGCTATGTTTTTTGCGAAAAAATACACCAAAACATCTTTGGCAAGCATCGGTTCTCAAATTGGAGACCGCGATCATGCCACGGTACTTCACGCTTGTAAAACTGTTGACAACCTCTACACGACAGACAAACAGTTTAGAAAATACGTGGACGATTTAAACAATAAATTTACCCTCTGAAAACGTTTTGAAAAAGACGAAAATCTTATTGGTTTGTTTGGGAAATATTTGCAGGTCGCCACTTGCAGAAGGAATTTTGAAGTCGAAACTCCATGCGGACAATTTTTATGTAGCTTCTGCGGGTACAGCCTCTTATCATGTTGGTGACAACCCCGATTCCAGATCGATAAGCATCGCAAAAAAAAACCATATTGACATATCTACATACCGCGGAAGACAATTCAAAAAAGCCGATTTTGACTATTTTGATTACATATTCGCCATGGATTATGCGAACTATAAAGACATTTTAACTTTGGTAAGAAATGATCAGGATGCGGCGAAGGTTGATTTGCTTTTGAATGTTTTGTTTCCGGGTGAAAATTTAGAGGTTCCCGATCCATACTACGGAGGAACTGTAAACTTTGAAGAAGTTTATCAATTGTTGAATAAAGGTTGCGATGCCTTGGTCGAATTTTTGAAAAATGAATAAACTAAAATTTCCCGGAAAATTATATTTAATACCTACTACACTGGGCGAAATCGAACCGCTGAATGTGTTGCCGCTATCGGTCAAAAAACTTGTTGAAAATTTAGATACTTATGCGGTAGAAAACGAAAAATCAGCCCGACGATTTATCAAAAGCATCTCGCCAAATACGATTCAATCTAAACTTCAGATCAAGGTTATTCAGAAGTTTTCAGCAGATCCGCAATTGAGTATTTTTTTAAAAGATGCTTGGCAAAAAGGAATTCATGTGGGTTTATTGTCTGAAGCCGGCTGCCCTGCCGTTGCGGATCCCGGAGCCAATGTGGTCGGTCTTGCTCACGAATTGGGTGTGCAAGTTGTACCGGTGGTTGGACCCAGCGCCATCATGTTGGCACTGATGGCATCGGGCATGAACGGGCAAAATTTTGCTTTTAACGGCTATTTGCCGGTGGACAAAGCCAAACTGAAAATCGCGATTAAAAAATTAGAATCAAAAGTGCTTTTAGAAAATCAAACACAGATTTTTATGGAAACACCATATCGCAACAACAATTTTTTAAAAGAACTTATCCAAACGCTCCATCCGCAAACGCTGTTGTGTGTCGCTGCCGACATCACTTTGCCGACAGAATGGATTCGGACTGACAGTGTATCCAATTGGAAAAAATACACGGAAGATTTGCACAAAAGACCGGCTATATTTCTTATTTATCACAATAAATAGAAAATTACACAGCGTGTTAATTCTGAATTTGCAATGAGCAAGTTAAAGAAATCTAATCTGTTGCCGACACCTTGATGAGCTGTTTGTTTTTATTGTTTCTACCTACCAAAATCAACTCATTTCCATTTTTAGTCAACACACCTCTCGCCACAGCGAAAGGCATTTGGTTAACATCTCCATCGACTATCTCTTGATGGGTAAAATTCCCTTCTGCATCCAAAACAATGGCGTACAAATTCGTTTTTTTGCTTCTCTTCTGTTTAAATTGTATGCGGTTGTTGCTCAGTTGTTTCACCTCATCAGAGCAATTTATCAAGAGATAATTCTTGTCGTTGAACGCAAAAGAAGAAAACGATTCTTTTCCGCCGTCCAATGTCTGTGCTTTGTTGATGTTTCGCGCCCATACCAACGTGCCGTCTTCCTTTATACGCAAAGCCACGATGTCGTAATAATTGTAAATGGTTGACCAAACACCTCCCATTCCGTAGCTCATATAGACTTGTGTTACAAAAAACTCTTCGGCATTCAGTATGATGTCACCATTGCTAAGCTTGAATGCACCTCTATAAACCAAGTTTCTCAATTCTTTTTCCTTCTTCTCTCCATATTTGTCAATCATAAATTGTTCGGTAAATGGTGCAAAGGAATTGTGTTTTACTTCAAAAGTGTTTGGATCTATTTCAAATCTGCAAACGCCTTTGTACCGCCAATCGTTCAGATCCGAATAAAAACCGATGTAGGAAAGTTGGTTGCCTCCATTAATCGCCATCAAAGAACCGACAAACTTGTCTTCAGTTTTAAAACTGAGTTCTTTCTTTTCATCACCCAACAAGTAATATATTTCAAAATGGTAGTTTGATTTGTTCTCTTTCTTGGTCATCCGGCTGTCGTTTTCAAACACTTTTGCCAATAAATAGACACCTCCGTTGGCATCGTCCAATTCTATATTATCGAGTTCAAAAAGCTTGTCTTTTATGTTTTTGGTAAATACATAATCACCAACTTTTTCAAAATCTTTGTTGAACACATAGATTAAATGGGTTTCTTGCTCCTTGTTTTTTAAATCAAAAGAAACACACATAAAGTTTTTGTTACGCGAAAATTTGACATC